>JACMLR010000345.1 GCA_014379515.1 Chitinophagaceae bacterium | reverse complement strand
TGGACAAGTACATTCAACGTTTCATTAAACAGGAATAAAGTATTGTCACTTGCAACACCTGCTGATATCTTCGGTGTTGGGGGTCCTAGCTTTACCAATCAAACAAATATTATTCGGGTAGGCGAACCAGTTGGTTCTTTCTGGGGTCTTGTTCGTTTAGGTGTATGGACTGCCGCAGAAGCTGCAGAAGCCGCTAAATTTTCTGCCGCTAGCTATCGTGGTGGTAAGCCAATTCTTCCAGGTGATATTAAATACCTTGACGTTAACGGTGACTACCAAATCAATGATGCTGATCGGATGATTATTGGTAACGGTAACCCGGATGCATGGGGTGGATTCTTCAACACGTTCAAGTATAAAAACTTTGAATTGCTTTTTGAGTTGCAGTATTCACTTGGAAACGACATTTTGGATATGACAACGCACTCGGGAGAAGATCGCCAGGGCATAGCAAACAGTTTCCGCTCAGTGTTGAATGCGTATGATCCAACGAAAGGAATCGAGAATGCAGAAATTGCAGCTATCCGCGATACACGCGCAGGTTATGTAACAAACGTTGATACTCGTTGGGTACAGGATGGTTCTTTCCTTCGCGGAAGAAACCTGTTGATCGGGTACAATTTTAATCGCACAATGTTTGAAAGAATCGGGTTGAGCCGCTTGCGTGTTTATGCATCTGTTCAAAACTTTTTCCTTGTAACGGATTACAGAGGTAACGATCCTGAGGTTACTACATATGGTAACGCATTTGCCCAGGGACAGGCATTTTTCGATTATCCAAAGCCAACAACTTATATGCTTGGTTTAAACGTGGCCTTCTAATCCATTTTAATTAAAACGATTCTAACATGAAATCAATCAATAAAATCATTTATTCCTGCCTTCTGGGAGTCGCCATTTTGGGTGGACCAGGTTGCAGCAAATTCCTGGAAGAGAATGATCCGTCGAATCTTACGCCGGATAACTATTATACCATCCCCGAGCACGCCCAGGCTGCTATCGCAGCTGCCTATGCGCAAACACGTTTCATCGGCGGTGGTGCAGGAATTTTCGTTCAAAACTTTTCGTTGCCAGAAGTATTAAGTGGAACTGCAAAAACAGAAACCGGGCAGAATTCAGATCTTAATAACCTGATCGGATTATCCTACAATGGCGATAATGGACTTATCGGTAACTGGTGGTCCGGTTCTTACGGCGTAATCGCGCAAGCAAACCAGGTGTTGGCGAATGTGCCAGATATAACTCCAATGGACGCGACCGTAAAAAAGCAAATCCTCGGGCAGGCACGTTTTCTCCGCGCATGGGC
This sequence comes from Chitinophagaceae bacterium, assembly GCA_014379515.1. Taxonomy (GTDB): domain Bacteria; phylum Bacteroidota; class Bacteroidia; order Chitinophagales; family Chitinophagaceae; genus Endoryza. The sequence continues at coordinate 13,361 of JACMLR010000345.1, read as the reverse complement.
GTATTTCTATTTGGTAAGAATGTATGGGGATGTTCCATTGTTAACAGCACCAATTAACAACCTTACCGATCCTGAATTATATCCTTCACGGGCTCCCCAGGAACAGGTATACACGCAAATCGTTGCAGATCTCACTGAAGCAGAGAATGCCGAACTGCCATGGATGGATGCAACTGGTCGCGCATCAAGAGGTGCAGTTAAAGGTTTGTTAGCCAAAGTGTATCTCACTATGGCTGGCTTCCCATTGCAAAAGGGTGCAAGTCATTACCAACTTGCAGCAGATAAAGCAAAAGAAGTCATCGACAATTCTGGTTATGCTCTTTTTGCAAACTATAATGATCTGCATACACTTTCTCAAGAAAATAGAGTCGAGCATATGTTCCAGATTCAATACCTGGGAGGCGTAGCCGATAATCCATTCCAGGGCGTGTTGCTTCCCAACTTTAAAGACGTATCGGCTTATGGTACAGAGATTGGTTCAACAGTACCAACTCAACAATTCTTTAATTCATACGAACTCGGTGATAAAAGAACTGTTGATCGCCAGGGATTCTTTTACAAGTCCTATTATTCCGGTGGCAATGGCGCACTGAAAGATGTGAGCAATGCGTACATCTTCAAACATTTTGATGTTATCGCTAACGGAACTTCCGGCACAGCGGGTACCGCGATAAGCAGTCTTAACTGGCCACTGCTTCGATATGCAGATGTGTTACTGATTTACGCAGAAGCTTCCAACGAAGTAACGGCAGCGCCAAGTGCCGCAGCACATGCAGCGTTGAAACAAATCCGTGATCGCGCAGGATTGATAACGTTAGCTGTTGGAACTTTTACAAAGGATTCTTTCCGCACACTCGTATGGAAAGAAAGATGGCATGAGCTTGCCTATGAAAATATAACCTGGTTCGATATGCTGCGTCTTCGCAAAGCATACAAAGAATCCAATGATTCATTTGTTGATTTCGTTGGTCATGTATTCCCAGATAATAATGCTGTGTTGGCGGAAAAGCATCTGTTGCTTCCGTTACCAACCTTCGAGATGCGGAACAACCCAAATCTCAAACCGAATAATCCTGGTTATTAATAATAGCTGATGAAATTCGAGAGAGGGCGATCATTGTATCGCCCTCTTTTATTTTATAGTGAACTTCCGCCTCAACGACGGCTTAATTTTTTTTGACGAATCAATCGGGTTATCAAAAAGCCGGGTCATATTGTTGCCTGCCAGATCCTCCAAAATGGGATCAACAATAATTTCATATTCTCCCACTTGCCACGATGCTTCAGGGATAAATCGAAGCTCACGCTCTTTATTAATGGGTTCAAATACGCCGGCCAGGCCATGCTCATTGTAGTTAATCGATATACTGTTCTCTAACAACATCGCATCAAGTGATTCTCCAAATGAAAAATGCAGCGCAGTACGTGTGTCGGATTTTGGAATTCGGATTAGCCAATCATCAACATGCGGTGATTCTGAGTCACGATCGTTCACAAAAAAACGTTTTGAACCACCTGTTCTTAAAATTCGTCCATCAACATCTTCCAGATTTTTCAATACCAATAACTCGTATTTCTGCTTTTCATGAAGGGGGCTTCCAAGCTTTTCGTTCGGTTGTAATCCACGTTTAACCCGCCCGGGGTCGAACCAAATAGTCAGGACTGTATGTTCGTTGTTCCATAATTCAAGGTCAACATCGAGGAATGCATCAGAAACGGTATCAACGCCGTTTTTAATTAAGACGATATTATCGCGCCACTTCCCTTCGCGCATCGGGATGGAAAATGCAATATATAATTTCAACAAGTTTACAGGAACGGTATCATTCGTCGGATAGATGTTGACAATTTCAGGAGCGGGGCCAGTGGGTTCCGGAATTCTTACGATCGCAATGACGACATTATTAAATTTTACCCGGTACGAATCTCCCTTGGTAAACGGTATGTATGGGCGAAAGAAAATACTGTCTCCCGATAAATCGATGGAACCCAAAATTGACTCCTGATTGGAATCGCCCACTATTTCGACATGGAGTTTTTTGGCAATATCAGGTTGATCGTTTGCGCTAAGCAACTGTTTATTAAATCCAACAGCGACGGCTTTGTCCTGTTCCCAAACAAGTACCAATGAGTTCTTTTTTTCATCACCCGACTTGCAGGAAAGCATAATAAAACAAAAAGTCAGGCTTTCAATTATCGGAAGCCTGACGATTCGAATTGTTTTCAGCAATGGTTGAATAAAGTTTATAACCATCTGTCAGCGCGATTCACGTAAAGATCGAGGTCGCCATTCCCTTTTCGCTGCAGTACCAAAACCTGCGTGTCATCCATTTTATCCATCTGCAATACATTCACTACCGGCAAATTTGTAAAAGCAACACCAGCAGTTCCATAACTTTCTTTGATTGGATCAGTAAGGGTACCGGCAAAGCCTTCGATGTTTTTGACATCTACGCGCATAACCGGGCGATTAGAGTTTGACATTACTAAATAAGTATTACCCTCTTTCTGCATAGTAATAATATCGAGTGGCGAATTGCCTGCACCAAATTCCGCAACAGTTCTGCCTTTTACATGTTTACCAGCTTTCAAATCATCCAGTGGAAACAATACAAGAGGCGTACATGTATAACTGGCTACCAGGTATTTTTTACCGTTGAGTGAGGCTGTTGTAAAAGTTCGAATCGGTGATGCTGTCTCGTACTTTCCATGGGCGGCATGGAATATCTCCAGCGAAGCGTGGTCTTGCTTGTCAGTGAAAGGAAATGGAATTCTTCTAAATGTTGAACTGAATTCCTGGTTTGATAGTCCACTTACTAATACGCTACCATCACTAAAATTTAAATCAGAAATCATTTGGTCACGCAGAGGACGACCACCACGGTCTTTCGCGTCCGTTGCAGGTGCATTCGCGATCGACATGCTGCTGAACGATATGTCGCGAAGATTAAGTGCTTCAATTTTTTGCCCGTCGATAGTAAGCAATACTGGGGTTCCATCAGCAGATTGCACTGCACAGTAAACTTTTTTTGAAACCGGGTTAACAGCGATATCCTGAATGCGGATGTTTTTCGCCTCTGTACCAAGTACGGCTGCAATTTTTTGGTCAATATTTTTCATTTCAAAGGCAGTCCCTTTTTCTACCGGTACTTTGTCTTTTGTATCGATTGCAAAAACGGAGGCAGACTTTGAATCGCCGATAAACAAAATGCCGTCTGTTCCAAAAGCGATGGCACTGATAGATTGAATGCCAGCATTTCCCTGTTTGAAGCCATATGGATTAGAATCGCGACGTGCAGCAATCAAAAAAATACAGAAACCGATAACAGCAAGTAATGCAGAGATTTTTTTCATAACAGACAATTTAGATGAGGACTCGTAATTTAAGTAAATTATTGTTCGATCCGATGGAGTGACGAATCTTCGCTCGCGTTGTTTCTTTTTATCTTCATGTGATGGAAAAAATGCCAGCACAGAAAACAGTACTGATTCTCGGTGCAAATTCGGACGTCGCCAAGCAGGCCATTCTCCTCTACGTTGCTAAGGGCTACAGGGTTGTCGCCGCCTCGCGCGACTTAAACACCCTTGAAGCGTTTATCGTGAAGCATGTGACATCAATCGACGTCATTCGATTGATTTACTTTGATGCAGCGGCTTTTGCAGATCATCAGGCTTTCTATGACCGGCTCGAATGGAAACCCTCGATCGTCCTTTATGCAGCAGGATATTTAGTTGACAATGAGGTTGCCTTACGCCAGTGGCCCGGCACATTACAGATGATGAATGTCCATTATTGCGGAGCCGTATCCATCTTGAATATCATTGTAATGGATAAATCGAATACAGAATTGGGACAGATTATTGGTTTGTCTTCATTGTCCGGGGTTCGGGGACGCAAGAGCAATTTCATTTACGGCAGCACAAAATCTGCCTTTACTCAGTACCTGGCAGGCCTGCGCCAATATTTGAATTCGAGGAAAATAAAAGTGAATGTGATTGTTGCCGGTTATATACGAAGCAAGATGACAGCAGGGTTAAATCTACCGGAATCGCTGATGCTGGAGCCTGAATTTATCGCAGAAGCAGTTGTAAGCGCTTCACGAAAATTTGTAATCGTTCCGGGGTGGAAATGGAAAATGATCCACCTGGTATTGAAACTACTGCCCGAACAACTGGTGGCTAAGCTTCCTTAATAATTATTTCCGTTTAGACGTGCATACTTGAGTTCATCATCTTCTACCCAAAACTCCCAATGCGGATGAATCGGATCGGTTGTCTGGTGAACCCATTTCCCGCCACCAAGCGGGGCAAGTTTAGAAAGTAAAAATTGCTTGATCGAATTAGATTGGTCACGAAATCCTGCACGCCGGCTTTCTAACGCAGTTACCTCCTCATGAACCGTATTGATCATCATCACTTCATCATCGGTGTAACTCTTTTCCTGGTTCTTTAACAGCAGATGATGATAGTGAGCTTTTTTAACTTTGATTTCTTTTTCGAGCGCATTCAATTGCTGATCCTGCGCAAACAACTCGTCTACTTTGGTTTTTAAAACACTCATCTTCAGAAAAATTGGATTTTGATTATTAACTGGTTTAATGCGATTGTTATAACGCTCAAACCTCAGGCTTTTGTATGGCAATTATCGGACCATATGGCATGCCAAAAAATGAGGATACACGGACGTTTTGTTGCCAGTCAATAGGTTAGGAAAAAGCGCCAGGTCGATTCGGCGCAAGCTTTTAATCAGTTTTTAATTGCCTTTTGATTATTACGATTCATTCAAATTCTAACTTGCAATCTTGCACGTTGATGAAATAAGATTTAAAAATTATGGATGAAATCAGAATACTTATCGCCGAGGATGAAAAGAAAATTGCTGATACACTTGCGCGGGGACTGACTGAGCTGGGTTATGTTGTTGAAACGGCCTATGACGGGAATATTGCACTTCGCATTTTCGAGAGCGGCAATTTTGACCTGGTTATCACCGACATTAATCTTCCGGCAATGAACGGCTATGATTTTTGTAGAATAATTCGAAGCAGAAATTTGCACGTGCCCGTTATTATGCTCACGGCTTTAAGTGCTGTGGATGATAAGATAGAGGGGTTTGATGCGGGTGCCGATGATTACCTCGTCAAGCCGTTCGAATTTCGCGAGCTATTGGTTCGCATTCGAGCATTACTCAAGCGAACCGTGAACCAGCAACTGCCCGTCGGAAACGTCTTAAAGGTTGCTGATCTTGAGCTCAATCTCGATAGTAAAGAAGTATTTCGCGCGGGCAAGCAAATCAATCTTACAGCAAAAGAATTTCAATTGCTCGAGTATTTTATGCGAAACAGGAACCGGGTTGTTTCGCGCGCTGATATCGGTGAACGGGTGTGGGACCTCGACTTCGATACGAAAACAAATGTTATCGACGTGTACGTGAATTTTCTTCGCAAAAAAATCGATCGTGAATTCGAGACAAAATTGATCCACACACAGGTTGGAATGGGTTATATGATGAAAGAGAAATAATTATGAGCATAAAATATCGGATTGCACTTTTATTTGCCTGCCTGGTTACAATCATACTGGCATTGGTAAGTGTGTCCGTATACTTTTTCAGTGTAAAAGAAAGGCATGATGCATTTCGAAGGCGATTAAAAAATCGAGCTGGTACAACTGCAAACGTGTATGCGGGTATTAAAGATTATAGCACGCAGGTTTTACAAAAAATGGATGCCGCTGGTGTCGCTTCACTATACAACAAAAGTGTTACGATCATTGAAAGAGATAATTCACTTCGTTATCAATACTCCGATCGACCGGGTGATTCAATTTTCCTTACACCAGTATTAATTGGGCAAGCAAAACTTGAGAAGGAATATTATTTCAATTATAAAAACAAGCAGGCGGTCGCTGTATACTTTCCGGACAATGCTGATAGTTTTATAGTGGTTGTCGCAGCAGAGGATTCAGATGGACGAGAGTATCTTTTTCAGCTTCGCGAAATACTTTGGATATCAACTGCCCTCGCTGCATTATTGTCTTTTGCGGCCGGATTTGTTTTTGCAAAGAGCCTTATTCGGCCAATGTCCACTATTACCAAAGAAGTTGACCTCATTACTTCAAACAATCTTTCTCAGCGGATCGAAACGACTTCGAAAAAAGATGAATTAAATAAGCTCGCACTCACTTTCAATCATTTGCTGGATCGCCTGCAAGAATCTTTCTCTACACAGCGGAGGTTTATCTCAAATGCGTCACATGAGCTATCAACGCCATTGACATCAATCTCAAGCCAACTCGAAGTAGCCCTTCAACGGGAGAGGAATGAAACAGAATACCGCGAAGTTTTAATGAGTGTTCATGATGATGTGCTGGAACTTCAGCAGCTGACACGAAGCTTGCTTGAAATCGCCAAAGCAGGCTCACAGGGAAATATTGAACTCACAGAAGTGCGAATGGACGAAGTTCTTTTCAAAGTCATCCGTGATATCGAAAAGCATAATGCCAGCTTCACAGTTCAACTTGAGCTCGATGAATTTCCAGACGACGAAAAACTGCTCACCGTGTTTGGAAATGGCAACCTCCTGTACATCGCGCTCAAAAATATTATTGAGAATGGATGTAAATATGCAGACAAGAATGTGTCGATAGTAAGTGCATCTTTCTCAAACGAAGGCGCAATGATCAGCGTATTTAATAACGGCGATATAATTGCCGAGGCCGACATTCAAAACATCTTCCAGCCATTTTTCCGCACTGATTCTGCTCGAGCGAAACCGGGATTCGGGCTCGGTCTCACACTTGCCCGCCGAATTGTTGCTTTGCACCAGGGCAGCTTGAAAGTGAGTTCAGATCCTGCTGCTGGAACTCGATTCACGCTCAAATTTTCGAGCATTCTTCAAAAGTCCTGAGAGTATTTTAATTCCCTTTTAATGGCTTTTTAATTCGAGCTGCCCATATTGTGGCGCGTTAGATGTGTGATTTTAACACAAATAGCAACTCACGTGTGTGTACGATTTGAAACTTGAAAATGACGGAATGGTAACTGTAATCATCCCTGCTTTAAACCAGGAAGAAACAATAAGTGAAGTCGTAAAATTTTGTGTGAGGCAGCAGGTAGTGAGCGAAGTACTTGTTGTTGATCAGGGAAGTTTTGATAAGACGGCTGAGCGGGCAATCGCGGCAGGAGCAAAACTTCTCAACTGCTCCAATGCGGGCAATGGCCTGGCAATCCAACGCGGTGTCAGCAATGCAACCAATCAATATTTGGTTTTTCTTGACGCATCAATCACTCCACTTCCCATTGGAACAATTCGAAATCTTGTTGGGCCCCTGGTTCAAAACGAATGCGACCTCGTAAAGGCAGCGTATAACAGCAACGCTGGCCGGGTAACTGAACTTGTTGCAAAGCCTTTGCTACGAATCTTTTTTCCTGAGTTGTCCGACTTCGAACAACCAATCAGTGCAATCATGGCTTGTAAGAAAAGCGCAATCGAGCAACTTCAATTGTTGCCCGACTATGGTGTGTCCGTTGGTATCCTGATCGACCTGTTTTTGGCCAATGTTCGAATCCGCGAAGTTAATATCGGTTGTATAGAAAACCGGGTTCATCCCTGGACTATCCAGGAACGAATGAGTACAGAAATTTCGAAAACAATTATTGATCGTGCAAAAAAAGCGGGTACACTTGTTAACCTTGCCGAATTGGGAGTGATCAATTCCATCAACAAACAGCTACAGGTTGCTGTTCATGATGAATTGCACACGATGCGGAAGATGATTGTTTTTGATATGGATAATACACTTCTGAAGGGCCGCTTCATCGATCTTTGTGCAAGTCGATTCGAATTTACAGATGAGCTCGGGTATTTACGGAAAACGGAAACTGAAGCCGCTGTTCTCACAAAAAAAATTGCGCGTTTACTCAAAGGCATTCGGTTAACCGAGCTTACTGACGTTGCCGAAACGATTCCTCTCATCGACGATACCGTAGCGGTAATTGCTCAATTAAAGTTACAAGGCTACCACGTTGGAATCATCAGTGATAGTTATCAATTTGTAGTCGATCATGTGCGTTTGAAGATCCGCGCAGATTTTTCAATCGGCAACCAACTTGAATTTTTCAGTGGTAAAGCAACTGGCGAAGTAACAATCCCATCACAATTTTATCATCATGTTGGAAGCAAGTGTAAGCATCCAATCTGCAAAACGAATGCACTAATGCATGTTGCGGCAGCCCATTCAATACAACTCGAAAATTGCATTACAATCGGCGATAGTGAAAATGATCTTTGTATGATCGAAAAGGCTGGAATGGGAATAGCTTTCTGTACAACCAACACTTTTTTGCGGAGTGCCGCTGATAAAATCATCGATAAGCAATCGTTTAGTGAACTTCTCCCTGCAGGCATTCATCAAAAAGAAGCGCGTCAAAAAAAAATGGTGGCTGAAAAAACCAAAGTTGCTTAGATCATAATTCGATTTTAATTGTCTTTTAATGATCGGTTAATCTTGATTTTAGAGAAGATCAAAAACTTGTATCCCGAAAGCATTACAGTGCAAAAACTTTTCAATAAAATTTTAGTTCCCGTCGATTTTACTTTTTCCTCAAAAAAGGCAATTGATAAAGCAGTAGAAATAGCTGTGGAATACAATTGTACAATCGAAATCTTACATGTAACCGGACAAAATATGTTGGTTGCTGACGACGCATCCGCAGACACATCTTCACTATTGACATTCCAGGAAGCATCTGGAGCAGCAAAAAAAGCTCTCGAACAATTCGCTTCAATCGATACCAACGCGCATGGACAGTTGCAGATCGAATTCAGCGTTTTACCTGGCACCTGGCAACAAAGTTTAGTAGACTTTATCGAATGGAAACAAATCGATTTGATGCTAATCGGGCAAGATGACCGGCTTTTCCAACGAAAAGAACTTCTTGTCAATCCCAACCTCATTGCAGGAAAAACAAATATCCCGGTTATTACGGTGCCAACTAATCGCAGTTTGGTTGATTTGTATTCAATCGTGATCCCCGTCACTGATTATCTTCCGGTGCGAAAACTGATCTATGGAATTTACATGGCTACCAAGCATACCAGCACAGTAAAATTGTTAGGCATTGAGAACGACCAAACCCGCTCAAAAGTTCGGTATTATTTGCAACGGGCTTTTGAACTTATTCGTGATAATTGTTCATTACATGTAGAGCTGGAAACTATTGAAAGTAATAATGTGGCGGATGCCGTCAGCTCATACGCTATCACCAGCGCCGCCGACTTAGTAATCGTAAACCCGGATTTAGAATCTAATATCCCTGGTTTTTTATCAGGTTTGCTTGGAAATATCACTAATAAAAGTTCTGCACCGCCTGTGTTGACGATCAATACAGTTTAATAACCTACACTACAATTCAAAAGAAATCACCATGAAAACGGCGTTCGATCATTTGGGTCGGACCAGCAGTTTTAGAAGAAGGAGCCACTGGCTCCTTCTTCATTTAATGTACAATGCAAGCAGAAAATACTAACGAACATTCATCGGTATTTCAGTGAAACTCTTAATTTTATTCTGTTTTCTCGTCAAAAAGAGAATTTTATTCTAAATCTTCCTAATTTAGCGATATGATTCACTCATCCACGAACGATTAAAACTGCAACAAATGGAAGTAAATCTCGATGATATTGATCTAAAGATCCTGGAGTTGATGCAGTCGAATGCCCGCATTTCAAATGCCGATCTAGCCCGCGAGGTGGAGATGGCCCCGTCTGCTGTTTTGGAACGAGTAAAGAAATTGGAACAAAAAAAAGTCATACTACAATATAATACTGCCATTAACCCGGCAGCAGTAAGGCAAAAATTACTGGCCTTCATTTTTATCAAGGCAAAAGAAGGTATCGGCGTTGACAACCGCATCGCAGAAACGCTGCTTAAAGTTCCAGAGGTACAGGAAGTTCATCATATTGCCGGGGAGGATTGCTTCCTGGTAAAAATCCGTACTGAAGATTCCGCGTCATTGATGGCATTGATGCGCGGCTCTATAAAAAATGTCCCTGACATCGTATCAACAAAAACAACGATCGTGCTTGAAACAGTGAAAGAGCAACAACAATTGGTCATTCCAAAAAATTAAGGTTATGTCGAACAGCATAAAAAAAGAAGTCTCACCCGTTGCAATCATTATTGCCTTTGCCATTTTATATATCGTGTGGGGGTCGACTTACTTTTTCATCCAGGTTGCAGTGCATGAAATTCCGCCTTTTTTGATGGGCGCACTACGATTCATCGCCGCTGGTACTTTATTGTTCTTATGGTGTGTGATTAAAAAAGAGCGCTTGTTTGATAGAAAACAAATAAAAAATTCTGCAATTACAGGGTTCTTCCTTTTGTTTATTGGAACCGGTGCCGTAATCTGGGCGGAAAAGACAATTCCAAGTTCATTGTTCGCGGTACTTATCGCATCACAAGCTATTTGGCTCGTCGTGCTCGATCGCCGCAACTGGAAAGCAAATCTCCAAAGTCGAAATACAATCATCGGGCTCATCATTGGCTTTGCTGGTGTCATCCTCCTTTTCAGCGAAAGTGCCTCCAAGGCGATGAACACTTCTTCTGGCGGAACAAGCATCGTTGCTTTACTTGTCTTGATTGTCGGTACCATCAGCTGGACTGCAGGTTCTATCTATTCAAAATATAATTCCTCGGGCTCATCCGCAGTGAACTCTACATGGCAAATGCTGACTGCCGGTTTGATTTTTTTGATTGGAAGTTTCATTAACAATGAATGGACTGCCTTTGATTGGGCAGGTGTTTCAACAAACTCCTGGTTGTCCGTTTTATATCTTGTTGTTTTCGGGTCATTGGCAGGATTCAGCGCATATGTATGGCTGCTAAAAGTGCGACCAGTTACACAAGTAGGGACGCACGTTTATGTTAACCCGGTAGTTGCAGTGCTACTTGGAGTATTATTCGCAGGAGAAACTATGACTGTTATCCAGGTAGTGGGCCTTGCTATTATCCTTTCGAGCGTTTTACTTATCAATCTCGCAAAATATCGCCAGGCAAAGGCAGAGGCGATCCATGATTCTGCCGAGGCCGCGCCGGTAACAACTTCGCGGACGGTGAAATCGAAGCCATTTGCAGAAGCAAAGTAATAGCTCCACACCTCGCTAAAATAATTTAAGGCAAATTATACCGAATGGTATAATTTCGCTGCGCGATGCGGAAGGCCGAAAGAACAAAACAATTTATTGTCGAGCAAACAGCAACACTTTTCAATAAGAAGGGATTTGCGGCCACGTCATTGTCGGACATGATTTCTGCCACTGGATTGACGAAAGGAAGTATCTATGGTAATTTTAGTAACAAGGATGAAGTTGCTCTAGCTGTCTTCGATTACAATCTCTCGATACTTAATGGAATCATATCAGCCGAGCTTGAGAAGCGGTCGACATTCAAAGCAAAACTGCGCACCTACGTCGAAGTCTATAGTAATTTTTCCAGATTCCCTTTCCCAGAAGGTGGTTGCCCCGTTATGAATACATCTATTGAAGCGGATGATACACATCCTCAATTGAGTGAACGTGCCAAAGATGCTATCCTTTCGTGGAAATCAGGAATTGCGCAATTGATAAGCCAGGGTATTGCCAATAACGAATTTCAGAACACTGTCAATAGCAAACAGGCGGCGTTTACTATCATTGCCTTGATTGAAGGATCAATGATGATCGCCAGCATCACAAAAAGTGAATCGAATCGAAAACTAATAATGCAGTCGCTCGATGCTTACATTGAGGGACTTTGTTAGAAATTAACACATAAAGAGTATTCAATGAAAAGAGTTGTAATAACAGGAATGGGCGCAATTACACCGCTGGGAAACACGGTAGCTGAATTTTGGAATAATATCAAGGCCGGTAAGAGCGGTGCCGGGCCTTTGACAAAATTCGATTCTTCGAAATATAAAACGCGTTTTGCTTGCGAAGTACAAGGCTTCAATCCCGATCAATACTTTGATAAGAAAGAATTAAAGAAATACGACTTGTTTACGCAATACGCAATTGCTGCAAGTGATGAAGCAATTCAGGACGCCGGCCTCGATTTTGAAAAATTCACTCCGGAGCAACGTATTGAAATTGGTGTGATCTGGGCATCTGGCAACGGAGGAATCACTACGTTTGAAGAACAGCTTAAAGAATTTTACTCAGGAGACGGTACTCCGCGATTTAGTCCTTTTTTCATTCCACGAATGATTGTTGATATTGCAGCAGGTGTAATTTCAATTCGTAATAAATTATATGGACCGAATTATTGCACCGTTTCCGCATGCGCTTCATCAAATACTGCGATCATTAATGCACTCGATACGATCCGCCTCGGCAAAGCAACAATCATGATCGCCGGTGGTTCCGAAGCTGCAATTACTCCTTCAGCTGTTGGTGGTTTCAGTGCGGCGCAAGCATTGTCAAAACGAAACGATGATCCTCAAACGGCCTCAAGACCTTTCGATAAGGACCGCGATGGATTTGTTATCGGTGAAGGAGCCGGTGCGCTCATCCTCGAGGAATACAATCATGCTATTGCACGCGGTGCAAAGATCTACGCGGAAATTGTTGGCGGTGGTATGGGTGCTGATGCTTATCATCTAACCGGAACAGCGCCGGATGGATGGGGCGCAATGGTTGGTATTCGACAAGCACTAAAAGATGCTGGCATTACTGCAGACAAAATTGATTACATCAATACACATGCAACGTCAACGGGCATTGGTGATATTGGCGAACTTGTTGGTATACATACCATCTTTAATGGGCTTCCCGTAGCTGTGAGTGCAACAAAATCAATGACCGGTCATTTACTGGGGGCTGCCGGAGCAATTGAAAGTATTATATCAGTACTATCTGTAAAAGAAGATGTCGTACCTCCAACAATCAATACTGTAGAACTGGATGAAAAATTACCTGTCGGACTCGACATTATACTTGGTAAATCGGTGAGTCGTCCGATCCGGTATGCGTTAAATAACACGTTTGGTTTTGGCGGTCATACTGCCACTTCCATCTTCAAAAAATATGAGGCATAAAAAAATCCCGTTTCATGAACAATGAAACGGGATTGCTATTATGAGTGAAGGTCAGAATCGAATTGTGTCCGGTAAATATTTTGCAACCAGGTCTTCATAATATGGTTTCAACTCACTCCAAACCGGTGGCGTTGGATTTTTTGAATACAAATCATATGGGTTGAAAAGCTTAACCCATTTTAGCATCTCACGATCGTGATCATCCAGCAAATAGCTGTATTCGCCTTCGCGATGCCATGAATAAAAAGAGTGGTAGCGTAACATGTACAAACCTTCTTCAGGC
>JACMLR010000344.1 GCA_014379515.1 Chitinophagaceae bacterium | reverse complement strand
TGAGATGCAAAGGTAAATCGGATCGTTCAATCTCTTACTAACCGAATTCGGATGACTGAATCATAAACCTTAAATTGCTATGCTCAATGAATTCTTAATGTACAATTCACTTATCGTTACAATCATTTCCCTTATTGCCGGAGTACTTGTAATCATTCTGTGCACGGTAAGATTTAAGTTGCACCCGTTTTTTGCATTGCTTCTTGCATGTGTCGTCACAGGGCTGGGTGTAGGTTTAGGTGTGAATGAAATTTTGCAGTTGATCAAAACAGGATTTGGAGATATCTTATCAAAACTTACATTGATCATTGTTCTTGGTACCAGCATCGGTGTGTTGCTCGAAAAGAATGGCGCTACAACCGTTATGGCGAATTTCATTTTGAAAATTGTTGGAGCGAAACGATCGGCACTTGCTTTATCATTAACAGGGTTCATTGTTGGACTACCCATTTTTTGCGATTCCGGTTATATAGTTCTTAATGGGATCAATAAGAGCCTGATTCGCCGGACAGGTTTTACTGTTGCACAAATGAGTATTTCACTCGCGGCGGGTCTATACAGTGTTCATTGCCTCATACCTCCGCATCCAGGAGCAACCGCAGCGGCTGCAAGTTTATCGGTCGACTTTGGCCGTCTAATTCTTTATGGGATTGTGATCGCTATTCCGGCAATGTTTGCCGGGCATTTATGGGCAATATGGGCGGGTCGGATTACACCGTCAGATTCTACGGATCAAACAATCGACGAAGAAACCAAAAACTATCCCACTGTTTTAATGTCGTTTCTTCCTGTGCTTATTCCGATTGTATTAATGAGTTTAAGATCACTCGTCGATCAGGAATCTAAAAATTTAACTACAATCGATCGCACGCTTTTCATTATTGGCGATCCGGCTGTGGCGCTTGCGGTAGGAGTGTTGCTTGCCATAATGATTTCAAAAGGAAATTTTAAAACAATTATCCCCGAATTATCAGGCGCCGTTGAAAAGGCCGGATCGATCCTTGTTATTATTGCTGCCGGTGCGGCATTTGGTGCGATACTCGGAGCAACCAACATCGGCTTGCATATAAGTGAATCAGTCGATTTGAAATTATTCGGTATCTGGTTCCCGTTTCTGCTGACTGCCATCATCAAAACAGCACAAGGATCTTCAACCGTCGCCATTGTAACAGCATCCTCCATTGTGCTTCCGCTTCTTCCCGCGCTCGGACTCGACGCGGAAAATGGGCGATTGCTCGCGGTGTTGTCACTCGGCGCAGGATCGATGATGATCTCTCATACAAACGATGCGTATTTTTGGGTCATTGCAAAATTCTCAGGCATCGATGTTCGGACGATGTTGAAAGTTCACTCGGTATCATCAATCGTCATGGGAATAACTACAATGCTTTTTGTATATCTTCTTTCTTTACTCATTCTTTAGCGCATGCATATATTGATCGCACCAAACGCTTTCAAAAATAGTCTTGATGCTGCCACCGCTGCTGAAGCCATCAGTCGCGGCATTTTGTCTTCCCGTAAAAATATTATGACTTCTTGTTTTCCTGTTGGTGATGGTGGTGATGGAACTGGTAAACTATTGATGGAACATTTGAATGCGGAATCAAAATCAGTGATCGTTTCCGATCCATTACGACAACCAATAAGCGCATCGTTTGGTTTCTTGAAAGAGGAGGGTATGGCTATAATCGAATTAGCAGAAGCGTCTGGCTTGCGTTTATTAAAAGCTTCCGAATACAATCCGATGATTACCGATACGTTTGGTACCGGTCAATTAATGAAAGCTGCAATCAGCAACGGTGCAAAAAAGATTATTCTTACAATCGGGGGAAGCGCAACTGTCGATGGGGGCGTGGGAATCCTTCGAGCCCTTGATTATCGTTTTCTTTCTCATGAGGATAAGGAAATTTACCATCCGTCGGAATTTCAGCAGCTTGCTCGTATCGTTTTTCCTTCAACAACCAACTTGCGGCAGGTTGAACTAACAATTTTGTGTGATGTTCAAAACCCGCTAATTGGCCCAACTGGTGCAGCGGAAATATTCAGCCCGCAAAAAGGTGCAACACCTATCATGATTGACCAACTGGAAAAAGGCTTGAACGTTTTTAGCGCCATTGTGATGAAACAAACCGGCATTTCAATCGATAGCATTCCACACGGTGGTGCATCCGGAGGTGTCGCAGCTGGATTATACGGACTTGCCGGTGCCAAACTTGTTAATGGCATCGATTACTTTCTTGAGATAACAAAGTTTCGTGCTTATTTGCAAAAAGCCTCGTTGGTGATTACGGGTGAAGGAAGTCTTGATCGCCAAACGCTCGATGGTAAAGCTCCTTTTGGTGTGGCAACAATGGCAAAGCAACTGAATATTCCCGTTATCGGAATCGCAGGTAGAATAGAGGCAGACGCAGAGCTATCAAAATATTTTGATCAACTCATCTGTATAAACAATGGTACAGATTCGCTCATCGAACAACTGGCTAATTGCGAACGTAACCTCGAACAAACAGGACGGGCAATTGCATTGGCAGTCGAATAAGGCTGCTGAGAAAAGATTTCGGTGACTTTTTTTGCTCGTATATTCCCGATCGTTCACTGTTATCTTTGCTTCATGGGTTACGTATATCTTCTATTAACAATCCTTTCGGAAACCGTTGCTGTAATTTTCATGAAACTTTCGAAAGGTTTTGAAAATAAAATCAATGCGGGTATTGCCATTCTAACATATGTGGCAGGGTTTGTGTTTCTAACGTTGGCGCTGAAAACATTGCCTGCGGGATTAGCGAATGCAGTGTGGGCAGGTGCCAGTACTGTGTTGGTAGCGATCGCGGGAGTATATTTTTTAAAAGAAGAATTGTCCGTTATTCAAATAGTGTCATTGATCCTCATCATCGTCGGTTTGATCGGATTAAATCTCGGAGGAAATCGGCACTGATCATAAAGCGAGGAAAAAAATCGCCACATTGTGTATTTCCAAATTATTAAAGGTATTTGTCCACGTGATGCAACTTGTTTCGGATCATTTCGCTCAATTGGAAGTGAGTTACATCCCCCGTATTTTGCGGATATCCCCTGAACTGTAGATGTTAGAAGATTAAATATTAATCACCGTGAAGTTGAATCATTTATCATGGTGGTTCAGGATTATCCAGATTC
>JACMLR010000343.1 GCA_014379515.1 Chitinophagaceae bacterium | reverse complement strand
TTTATTCGAAAAACCATCGCACCCGAACACGCGATAAATATTGGAATCTGAGTACTCGATCAATAGCGACTCTCCATCAAAGACTGCCGCTATTGTGGAATCAGTTTTTAAGTCTGGAAGGGTTGCCGCCCCTTGCGTTTGCATCGTTTGTACCAAAGAATTCACCGCATCAGGACCCAAGGGGTGCATAGTTTTATCGATACTTAGCAGGCGGAATGGCGGATGGGCTTCACGATTCAATCGCAAGCAATAAATTTCAGCAATCCACTTGTCATCCTGGTTTTTTAAGACAACTACATTGTGTTTCCCCATGAAATCGTACCAAATTCTAAATATTCTGCCCTCATACCCGTCCGTCAGAGTATCGAATGCGCCGTGATGAAGGACTGCGCGGAAAGCTGCGCCATTTTCGTTGTCAAGTCGGCTCGGAATTTCTCTTTTGAACGCTGAGTTTTTTTTATTTCGCGGCGTAGATCCTCTATCAATTTCCTCACAGCTGATCATAAGGACCAATAGCATATTCATATATGCGACCTTTCGCAATATTCCGCGGACACATGTAACGAAGTTCAACATCGTCATTTCAAATGAGTTTAGCAAAATCAATCTTGACTTTAAGAAAATAAACATTCCGTTTCGAAATGCGTATGCCAACAGTCTGTTTTCAATAATAAGGCCCCGCAAATGCAGGGCTTTATTATTATTCCATTACATAAACTCTTAGAAGATATTATATCCAAAACTCAGGTAATAGATTCCACCGATTTCGGGGTTTCCAAAAGCTGTCTTATAATACGTATTGAAAACATTTGTTGCGCCGAGCTTAACAATCGAACGTTTTGCAGGCAACTTGAAACTCACTTGTGCGTCTACGTTGGTAAAGCCATTCACTGTTCCCTGGCGGAAATCACTTTCATAAAAGAAGTCATCCTGGGTGCGCACCATAACGCTAAAGCCAAAACGCTTTTGCAATCCGAACCCAGAATTACTTAGGCCGAAATTCATGCGGGCTGATGGCACATTGAAGAAGGAGACAAATCCTGGTTCAAGATCATCGATGCGATCGACACTTACGTTACCCGTAATTGTGAAGTTGCGAGGAAGAACCCAGTCAATGCTCGCGCCAAAACCATAGGTCTTGACTTCATTAGCCGCATTCACTGCTACCGAAACAATACGATTCGTTGATGGAGACGATGGCGCCAACAACCCAGCCGGACTGCCGCCTGGTGCCAGCGATTGCATTGTTATCACTCTTCCCAAAAAGTTTTCATAGCGCCCGAAATATCCATAAACGTCCACAAAAACTTTTTTGCCGAATAATCCTTTATAACCAACTTCAAATGACTTCATTGTTTCCGCCTTGTACTCTCCGAATACCTGCTCCCTCAGCAAACCGACGTTTTGGATGATCGCATCCTGCGGAGGTGTGCCTCCCGCAATAGCAGCGCCGACAGCTCCGCCGAACTGGCGAACACTTGCAAGCGTGTATGCAGGATTGCCTCCTGGATTATCATTTACACCACTAACATTTCGAAAGTTGTAAAATTTGCGAAGTTCAGGAAGACCTCCCATCAATACTGTTCCTCCACCCACAACAAGATTGATCCACTGGTTCTGTGTTGTTGGAAAACGATACGCTGTTTGATAAGAAACCCGGAGATTATGATCTTTCGCAATTTTCAAAACCCCTGTAAAACGAGGAGTGAACCTGCCCTGGAAATTTTCATTTTTATCGTAACGGCCAGCAGCAGTTAATTTGAAACGATCATTGAAAAAGCTTTTCGCGATCTGAGCGTATGCACCAAATTCACTGATCTTGATTCGACCAGCAGTATCTGCAAACAACGTTCCTTCAGAATTCAAAACGTATTGCTTCACGCTTGCACCAACCAGAAGGTCGACTACTTTTACGTACTTGCTGATATTGTATTGTCCTTCCGCCTGGTAAAGATCAGAGCGATCAAGAAACAACCCACCACCACTTTTGATTGGTGTCGACCGAACTTTATCAAACAACGTTTGAAATGTCGGTGAACCCGGAGCTGGTCTGTTGGCATCTGCAACCTGCCTTGCGCGTTGATGAGAATTAAAATCATCTACCACCGTGCCAGGTGCCTGTCCAGGTAACAAACCAAGTTTCGATTGGAAGAAAGCCGTTTGATATGCCTGGTACCATTGCGCACTCGGGCTCCAGGCTTCATTGAAAAGACGAGTGGCAATTGTTGCATTATATGATTCACCTGCGTTTTCCTGCGTTGTGAAAGCGCGAACTAACCAATCAGTACTTTTTACTTCAATTTTGTATTGGCCGATTTTAAGTTCTTTTAAAGAATACCGGTCCGAACCTGTGTAAACGGTGTTTCCTGTTCCCCAGTTAGCTATGAGTGAAGCTTCGATTTTTTCAGTTAGCTTATAATATAGACCGCCAGAGAGTTTAAAGTTGATCGTGTTGTTATTAACAACATCACGTTCATGGTAACCAGTCCGGCTGACAGTGAAGGGTGTTGTATATCCAGCGACGATATTATCGAATAATGCTTTCAGCGGGTCGTTTGGCAATTGTGCACGGACACCGGCCGCAACAAGTCCGAATAGATTTGTTCCATTAATACTTTTAGTATCAAAAACGGTTTCATCACCATACACATTGACACCATCATAAGCCGGATCGCTAGAACGGGTACCAGCTTTCACGTTACCATACTGGTTGACTGAAGCGTCGCCGGTTTGGTAGTTGGACGAATCGGTACCGAGCCAATCTTTCGCGTGGATGAATTGCGCTCCGATCTTAAATGCAAATTTTTCAGACACTTTTTCACCCCAGCGTACTGTCCAGTCGTAGTAGGGGGATGGTGAACTGCGCTGCCGTTTGTCGGTGTGCATGATCCCCGTTTTAACCTGGAAGCTTAAACCCTGGTATCTGAAAGGATTTTTACTATTGATAAGCACTGTCCCGTTCATACCTCCCGAGCCGTAAAGAACTGAGGATGCACCTGGAAGTAATTCCATGCTTTCTACATCAAGCTCCGTTAACCCGACGATATTGCCAACAGAGAAATTCAAACCCGGTGCCTGGTTATCCATCCCGTCAACAATTTGATTCACACGGGCACTACCACTGCCATTGAAACCTCTTGTGCTGACAGTGTTGAAAGTCAAACTTGACATGGTAAGGTCAACACCTTTTACATTCCGGAAAATATCATAATAACTCGTCGCTGGTGTGTTGCGAATGTTCGCAATACTTATCCGTTCGATCGACACGGGTGATTCTAATATCCGTTCCGGAACACGGCTGGCTGAAACGACGACTTCAACTCCAAGAGAGGACCCTGGAACGAATTCGACCTGGACATTGTCTGAAGCACTGCTGACTGTAACCTCTTGTGCCTCGAAGCCAATTGATGTTATGATCAGCGTGAGCGGTAATGGCTGCGATGTTGTTAACCGGAAGTTGCCTTTTTCGTCGGTAAATGTTCCTCCGCTTGCACCTTTGATTGAAATAGAGACCGCGGGAACAACATCTTTGTTTGTACTGTTGCGAACATTCCCCGAGATAGTAACGGTCTGAGCAAAGGCGCAGAGAGAGAGAAAACACATGCCCAACAAAGCGATCCAAGGACGGAAGCTTTTTCTCATAATGGACGTTTTAGGTAATCGTATTACTAGCAAAATACGGATTGTGGATTGTACGCAAAAATTTTATTTCTAAACAATTAGGACGGTTTTGTTGATATTTGGAAGTATCGTTTTTAGCAGATTTTACTGCGCTAACCTAATTTCGCGGAATGACTAATTTTCAGTTTCCGGGACAGACAAAGTATTACAAAGGTAAAGTTCGCGACGTATATACGATCGGCGACAACTTACTTGTGATGATCGCTTCCGATCGCATCTCTGCATTTGATGTGATTCTTCCACGACCGATTCCTTTCAAAGGACAGGTGTTGAATCAAATTGCCGAACACATGCTTGAGGCGACCCGTGAAATAGTTCCCAATTGGCTGCTGGATGTTCCAGCCCCAAATGTATCGATCGGAAAGAAATGCATCCCTTTTAAGATCGAAATGGTTGTTCGCGGAAATTTAGTAGGTCATGCTGCCCGAACATACAGTGCAGGTAAGCGAGAACTATGTGGTGCAATACTTCCTGACGGACTAAAAGAAAATGATTTCTTCCCCACTCCCATTATTACACCGTCAACCAAGGCTGACGCAGGACATGACGAAGACATTTCTCCTGCAGAGATCATCGCGAGTGGACTGGCTACAAAAGATGAGTGGCAACAACTTTCCACTTACGCACTTGCACTCTTTCAAAAAGGTAAATCAATTGCAGCCGGACGGGGTTTGATTTTAGCCGATACCAAGTATGAATTTGGAAAGATCGGTGAACAGATATTTTTAATGGACGAAGTTCACACGCCCGATAGCTCAAGGTATTTTTATGCCGATGGATTTGACGAACGGCAGGCAAGTAGCGAAAAACAAAAACAACTGAGTAAAGAATTCGTCCGCGAATGGTTGATCGAAAATAATTTTATGGGTAAGGAAGGACAGGTAGTTCATGAGATGTCGGACGAA
>JACMLR010000342.1 GCA_014379515.1 Chitinophagaceae bacterium | reverse complement strand
GCTGCAAAATGATTGCAGAATCGTACATGAATGCGCGTAGTGCTTTATGAACCTGGTTGAAAATATTATATCGTTGCATAAGATGGGCTTGATTAAAAAGTATCAGCAAATTTGACGCAGCTTCACGCGAAACACAAGCTGCTTCTACATGAATTGAGCGTTTGCCCGAATGAGTTGGAAGCGCATTTATCTACTTTATAAATTGGTATCGGGCTTCAAAAAAAAGCCCATAAACCTTACGGGGTTTACGGGCAAGTTTGCTACAAATCAGCGCTGTTCTTAGGAACTAAGATGCTTGTCTGAGTACGAAACCATCGATGATGATATTTACAATACCATTCGTGGTTATTATTTTCATTTTGGTTGGATAGTATCCGGTCTTTTGCACTTTCGCAGGTTGTGGAATTGCTCTTTCAAAAGAAGGGTTATTTAAAATGAATTGTTCGGTGATCATTGGTTCATAGAAAGTAACCTTGCCATCGTACGAACCATAAATAAATGTTTGAGTGAATAATGCACCACTCAGTTCAGGAGAAGTAACATCTATCCAGTGTGCACCCATCTGCGGAACGCCACCACCAGGATTGATATAAGTGGCAGGGAAATAAGCAGCAGCTGGCCAATTTTTGAATTTAGTACTGTCAACTTCATATGGAGGAATAGCTGCAACCTCCTGCGGTGTTGTCATATAAAAATGAAAATCGAAATGCGGTTTGCCATAAATTGGTTCTGGCTCGTGACCTTGTGGGTTCCAACCAAGACCAACGTGGTTGAACACTGTTTGTGCTTTTGGATGAAGTTTTAATACGATGTTGTTTTCGTGCATGTGGCCAGTGCCACCGTTCCTGTCAAGTCCTTTCATTGCCGCATCATCGATTGAAACACCCATTGCTAATGGCTTACCATTCGAATCTTCCTGGTACCATGTCCATGCTTTTCCCATTTGAAATTGTTCAACGGGGCCTTTGAATACTTTTTCTTTGTCGTTGTCTTTTTTGCAAGAGAAAAGTGTAGTTGAGAGAGCGAGAATGACGAATAATTTTTTCATTTTTTAATAAGATTTATCTGAACGTTTTTTTATTACGGTGTAAAGATGCTACGTGTCGGGACATTTGAAAATGCTACAGTGAATGAGTTGGATAAAATGAGTCATGAAGTGATTGCAAACAAAAATGAGTGTCATTAATTGTTTACGTAAACGCCTTCGGTAAATTCGCGCGGAGTGACAGTTGATGCTGTGCGGGGAAGAATCTCTTCTACAAAACGTTGACAAATTGCAAGCGCATCGTATGTGGACAGTTCTTCGCGAAGCAAAGCGATATTTCTTTTGTACAGCCCATTCGTTATCACCTCGATAACAGCATTTCGAATTTGCAACGGGATCGGGTTCTCTGTTTTTAAATTGATACCCAGATTGAAGAAACCCACCCGTGCGTTGATTTCATTTTTACCTTCATGTATTCCTGCAACAACGAGTGGAAGATTATTGCTGATACCGAGCATCACACCACCATATCCCCCATTTGTTACATAAGCATCGGCATAAGGCATTACGTCGGTGAATGGAATAAAGTCTTCGATGATTATATTATCATATGGATATTTGGCGCGCAACTCTGCGGTCTTCGACCCACCTGTGGTAACAACAACCAGTATTTTACTTCCTTTGAATGCCTCAATAGTCGGAACCAGGAGTTTGTTTACATTTTTCTCGACTGTTCCCTGGGTAACTAATACAACCTGCTCATACTTATTGAGTCGTTCATCAAACCATGGTTCGCGTTCTTGTTTGGAACTATGTGGCAATAGCGTTCCGACGAACCGAACATTCGCTCCTAAATCGCTGCGCCGATATTCGAACCCGGGTGAACCAATCTGTAACAAATAATCCGCCTCACGAACAAGTACATCAAAAAACAAATCTCCTTGCTTTTCAATACCATATCGACCCATCAACTTATAAAAAACTTTATTTGACTTTCGAAACAGTAAGTTCTTTGCAATCCAACGCATCGCGACATCGCGCACCTTACCTACAGTTGTTTCAGCTGGAGTTAGACCAAGTCCGGAAGGCGGAAGATCTTTTGATGTTTCACCGAGTGGAACAATACCTACCGAGATAACAGGGACACCGATAACTTTTTTTACAAGTGGAATTCCAACGAACGTGCAATCCGCAATCATCAAATCAAAATCAAATGATTCGTGTATTTCCTGGATGTCCTCGAGGTATTCGGTAGACCGCAGGATGAAATAATTAATCAGGTCGAAATTTAATTTTCGGATAGGGTTACGAATTTTACTTCGTTGCGGCCACATTTTATCGAGTTGGTGCGCAACAACATCCAACGCGCGCTTGAATGGATAATGCTGAATCCCTAGCTTATTCAATTTTGGCGCATAATAATTCGAACTATACCACCGGACATCATAATCGAGCGACTGTAAATGTTTCGCTAATCCTGTTAATGGATTGAAATGTCCATCCGCCGGGGCACAGGCAATTAATATTTTTTTCCCTTTGTTGCTATTGTTCCAGCGAAATGTTGATGATTCGTATGGCATAAATAAAATTGATGGAACAATATTAAAAGCCGACGTCGCGGAAGTAAATACCATACGGAATGGAATGCGTAAAGAATGTGATTGATTGAGTCAATCCGAACATTCAACCGGCTGCAGGTTTGACGAAATGGGCGATGGCGATTGCAGTCTATCCCCTTTAAAACCCAACTTATCCGTCAAAGCCGCAATTCATGCCGCCAAACACTCAATTAATACCTGTATCTATTAAATTTGATGATCCTAAATCATCACCTTGCGTCGAGCCCCTTTATTGCTGTTCTTTCTGCTATTATCAACCAACTACCTGCTGGCCCAACAGCCGAGGCAGTACTCATTTACACATTACGGTCCTGCAACCGGACTTGCATCAAACGAAACCTTTGCAGTAGTTCAAGACCAGGCCGGGTATATGTGGATTGGGACAAACAACGGATTGCAACGATTCGATGGGATACGATACGAAACATTCCGTCACCTTAAAGGCGATCCAAAATCAATTCCGCACAACTTCATTCAACAACTTCTTATTGATAAGAAAAACAATCTGTGGGTTGTGACAGTCGATGGTCGAGTCGGAATATTCGATAAAAGCTCCTTCAGGTATAAGGAGGCAAAAATTGCGGTAGACAATCCGGAAACGATCCGAACCGAGCGTGGTTTGATGCAGGACCTCGAAGGAAACCTGTTTATTATTTACTACAGCAATATTCTACTCACCTACAATGCCAAAACCCATGAGTTTTCAAAGGCAAACAACTTCGTTCCACTACCGGACGGTTTTGGGATCGTCGGAATCGCCCAACAACCGGGCACAAAAAAATACTGGCTGACATGTGGCAAAGGTTTGGCGGTTTACAATCTTGAAACCAAAAATCTGAATTACAAAGGCAACAACCCGGATAATGAATCGGCAATTGACACATTTGGTCATATCCTAAATCCCGGCCAGGTATTTTTTGATCAACAATCGCGGTTATGGTTCAACGCATGGCTTGGAATGCCAAAAATATTCGCGTACGATCTGAAAAATCATCGCATTGTATTAAACGATTACTCATTCACTCCCCAGATAAAAGCATATCATGAAACTCGTGGCTTCATGCAACAAAAAGATGGAACGATCTGGATGTTTGGGGTTCCCCTTTTCGCCAGGTTCGACGAAAAAAACGTGAAATTCCAACTGGTATATAATAGTTACCGGAACGAACAGAGCATCGATTATGACGGGGTAATCTCCCTTTATGAAGATCGAGAGCAAAACATTTGGGTCGCAACGGACAATAATGGTCTCTATCAATTTAATCCCGCCGCTCAGTTTTTCTCGAACATCCGGCATATCAACCGATCGAGTGGACAATTGGGCGAAGGTGCTGTGATGTCATTTTTATTGACTAAAAAAGGAGTGTTACACACAGGTGCGTGGTCGGATGGTCTTTATGCCTATGATTCGAACTATAATAATGTACCGGTGCAACTCGGCGACCATCTCAAGCAGTACAATCCGTGGGCCTGGTGTATGTCCTATTCGCGCGATAGCAATACAATTTGGATTGGTGCGCAACCTGGAATTTATCGCCACGACGAACGAACGAACACAACCCAGTTCTTCAATCCGGCAATATTGAAAAAACGAACGATCCGACAGGTTCTGGAAGATGGGCCTGGGAACCTTTGGATCGGCACGCAAAACATCGGCCTCTATCGATGGGTTGCAAAAAATGGAAAAAAGAATTTTGATGATGGAATTGAAGCCATCACTGATATTGGCCCAAATGCACAGATCCTCAAAATATACCGAACAAAAAACGGGCAGATTTGGGTCGGCACCGCTCGTAACGGCGTTTATGTATTCGATGAACAAACGGCTAAACTTCTACTACACCTCGGTACCAGTGAGAGTGGCGGGCATAAATTGCAATGGGATAACATTTCGTCGATTCTTCAATACGATGATAGTACAATGACCATCGCCGCCCATGGTATTTACTTTTTCAACACGAACCAGAATAAGATTTCCAAGTTTATAAATCTCCCGGAATCACAAGCGAGCAATATCGCTTCGATTGAAAAAGACCGCGATGGATATATCTGGATCTCTCTTTCCAATGGAATCTTTCGGCTCAATCCAAAAAATGAAATTTTTATTCATTTCGATCGTGTCGACGGAATAGCAAACGATCATTTCGACATAGCCGCATCATATGTATTGCCTGAGGGAAAAATTCTATTCGGAGCGGCGAATCAATTTGTCAGTTTTGATCCCTCGCAAGTGCGCATCAATGATCCTGCACCTGATTTGCATATCAGTGGATTTAAACTAATGAGCGATGCGTTATCAGTTGATTCGCTTCTCGCAAAAAAACGCATCGAGCTTTCAAGTGAAGACAATTCCATTACCATTGAATTTACCGGCTTAAGTTATAGCCGTGTATATATCACCGAGTACCTGCTCGAAGGCCTGGAGAAAGAATGGCGAATGGCTGACAAAAATAACCAGGCAATCTACTCGTACCTACCGCCGGGCAGCTATACGTTTCGTGCGCGTACACGAGATGCTGAAGGCAATCCTGGTAAAGAACTTACACTTGAACTTGAAGTATTGCCGCCATTTTATAAAACCTGGTGGTTTTATGGCCTGCTGGTTCTCGCAATCATATTTGTATTGTACTGGTATGATCGGGAACGTACTGCGCGCAAAGAAGCGCTGCAAAAAATGCGGGGCGATATTGCCGGAAATCTGCATACGGAAGTGAATACTGCCTTAAATAATATTAATATCCTCAGCGAGATGGCGCGGCTGAAATCAGGGAAAGATCCTGCTAAGTCGAATGAATATATTGAACAGATTCATAACAAAAGCCATAATATGATCATCGCAATGGATGATATGCTTTGGAGTCTTGATGCGGGCAATGACAATATGCAAAAGACTGTTGAGCGCATGCGCGAATATATCGATGCGCTGAACAGCAGGCACGGTGTGCACATTGATATAAAAGTGGATAAAGATGTGATGAACCTCGCAATGAATATGAAACTCCGGCACGAATCATTGCTTCTTTTCAAAGAAGGCATTAACAATCTCGTGGTTGCTGGTGTAAAAAATTGCCAGATTCATATTGGCTTCGAACGGTCACGATTACAATTCACCATGCAATTTGATAATAGCTGTTGCGACATGCAGCAGTTGAATAATATTCTTCACCGACAGGATATGGAAAAACGTCTCAATACAATTGGAGCTGCATTGGACGTTCATGTACAAAGGAGTAATTCAGTATTTGTAATCCAGGTTCCTGTTCAATAGCGTTTTTGACCTGCGTATGCTAAACATGAGCATGATTCGCGTGCAATTAAATCGGACTAAAATTCACGGACATTCAACAATCCGCCCGTGGAATCCAGGTATCGCCAAGTCCCAATTGGTTTATCGTTTTTAAAATAGCCTTCACTTTCAAGTTGGCCATTGTTATGAAAATAAGACCACCTGCCCATTTTCTCCATTCTGGTGGTTATAATAATAGGCTTATCTGTTTTTGTCTTTTCGTCATATTTATATACAGTGTCAGTTACGGGTAACGGAACCGCATATTCATAACCAGTACTTTTTAGATGACCATTCTTGTAGAATTCGTTTGTCTGAATTTTTGCAAATAACGTATCGTAATATACCGTTTCTTCATAGATCCTACCATCGTCATACTTTTTCACCCAAACCCCTATCGGCACATCGTTGACGAAAAATCCTTCCCATCTATTTCGAGTTCTCCCTGATTCATCAGGTAGCGTAGTTCTCCAAAAGCCTTGACGAAGGCCCTTTTTGTCAATTAGATTTGTTCGCGGCGGCTTCGGGGGCTTACCTAATTTCTGAGCAAGAGCTGCTGTGGTCATTAAGCCCAGAGCAACGGTCAAACAGGCAACGAGTTTAATTGATTTCATTTTTTTACGTTAAACATTGAAATGATCAACCCATTGAACGATAACCCTTCTATTTGATTGTCCTCCTCGCGATAGGCAGATGTTAATTCTTGATCAACAAGAAACAAAAAACGTCCAGCGCAACTGCACTGAACGTTCCTGACATATTTTGACGCTGTATCTTTATTTCGGTCTACTATCGATCGGCAGGCGCTATTTCCCCATCCATTTTTTGAAGTCTGTAACTTTTTCTCGGCTAACCAATGCTTCTTTATCGACAGCAGGCTT
>JACMLR010000341.1 GCA_014379515.1 Chitinophagaceae bacterium | reverse complement strand
TTTAAAAGATTATGTGAATCGGTTTGTTTACGACGTAGATTTTTTAAATGCTGAAAGCAGGACATTCAATCATATGGTCGCAACCGGAAACACTTTACAAAATTTAAAGTCGGTATATCCAGAAAGTGTTTTTACTGAGAGTTATTTTTCAGGTTTCGAAGAGAAATATGATGGTATGGATTGGCGTAGTCTGAAACTTGTATTCCAACCGGAAAACGGGAAACTTTACCTGGTGGGTATTATCCATGATCAATGGACAATCTAAAAGTAAAATAGTTTGATCTTTCATCTATCACGACAGTCAGGATTAATGATCTGTCGTAATCAGCAATAATCTTAATACCTTTAAGTCTGCCCAGCCGCGAGCGCAACCTTTCCTAAAACATTTTTTTATGCCAAACCAGCAAGTAATAAATGTCCTCGGAGAAAAAGCAGCATTCTTTCTACAACATGAGTGTAAAACCATTTCGCGTGAGCACTTGCATTTACCTGGGCCCGATTTCATTGACAGAATTTGGATTAACAGCGATCGCAATTCAAATGTTCTGCGCAACATTCAGCAGCTTTATAATTGTGGCAGGTTAGGCAAAACAGGTTATCTGTCAATTCTGCCGGTCGACCAGGGAATTGAGCACAGTGCCGGTGCATCATTCGCAACAAATCCTATTTATTTTGATCCTGAGAATATCGTAAAACTCGCAATCGAAGGTGGCTGTAATGCGGTTGCTACAACTTTCGGCGGCCTCGGTTTTTTGTCAAGAAAATACGCGCATAAAATTCCTTTCATTGTTAAGATCAATCATAACGAGTTTCTCACCTATCCAAATAAGTTCGATCAGTTAATGTTTGCTTCAGTCAAATCGAGTTATGAACTTGGCGCAGCAGCGATTGGTGCTACTATTTATTTCGGAAGTAATGAGTCAGGCCGTCAAATTCAGGAAGTAAGTAAAGCATTCCAGGCGGCGCATGAGCTGGGTATGGCCACGATCCTTTGGTGTTATTTGCGAAACCCGGCTTTCAAAACAAGCAAAGTAGACTATCATCTTTCTGCGGACCTTACAGGGCAGGCAAATCATCTCGGTGTTACCATTGAGGCGGATATCATCAAACAAAAATTACCTGAGAACAATGGCGGCTACACGGCACTGAATACAATGGAATCGGCATATGGAAAAAACGATCCTCGAATTTATTCCGAGTTGACAACCGATCATCCAATCGATCTTTGTCGCTACCAGGTTGCGAATTGTTATATGGGCCGCGCCGGATTAATTAATTCCGGTGGTGCATCTGCAGGTGAAAGTGATATGACCGAAGCAATAACAACAGCTGTTATCAATAAACGCGCTGGCGGTATGGGATTGATTAGTGGACGCAAAGCGTTCCAGCGACCGATGAAAGAGGGCGTTGGAATTTTGAATGCCATCCAGGATGTTTATCTTGATCCATCAATTACAATCGCGTAAAGAAGTTCCGTGAACTCCTAAAACTTTCATGTTCCTATATAAAAACCATGACCCTGTCCGCTTCGGCCGCCAGGGTTTCTTTATGTCAAGCTGATATAGCGAATATTATACAAGTCGCAATTCATCATTTGCGTAGTATCGCTCACGCATTTCCTTAATTTGCATTAATAACCTTCCGTCATGAAAAAATTTGTCCTTTTTCTTTCATTGAATTTGGCTTTAGCCTCAACTGCACAACCAGTATTAACACACGGTCAATTAAGCGTTGAAGGCGTACAGTTGGTCGACAAAAACAAACAACCCCTAATACTACGCGGGATGAGTTATGGCTGGCATAACTGGCATCCGCGTTTTTACAACGCCGCATCGGTGAAGTGGATGCGAGATGATTGGAAAATCAATGTCATTCGGACTGCAATGGGTATCGAACCAGATGGTGCATACTTGCAAAAACCCGAATGGTCAGCCAGCACCGTTCGAACAGTCATCGAAGCGGCAATCAAAGAAAATATTTATGTAATTGTCGATTGGCACAGTCATAACATCAATCAAAAAGAATCGATCGAATTTTTCAAAGACATTGCGAAACGGTATGGAAAAAATCCACACGTGATCTATGAAATTTTTAATGAGCCGGATAAAGAAACCTGGGAGGAAGTAAAAGCTTATTCGATTGAAGTGATCAAAGCAATACGGGACATTGATCCGGACAACATCATTCTCGTTGGTTCACCGCAATGGGATCAGTCTGTTCACCTTCCCGCTGCCGATCCGATCAAAGGATTCAGCAATCTCATGTACACGATGCATTATTATGCTGGCACCCATAAACAATGGTTAAGGGACCGTTGTGATACGGTTTTGAAGCAGGGCTTACCACTCTTCATTTCTGAGTCTGCAGGAATGGATGCAACCGGTGACGGAGCGATTGCGCTGGACGAATGGACTAAATGGATTGAATGGGCAGAATCAAGAAAAATAAGTTGGGTCACCTGGTCGGTCTCCGACAAAGACGAAAGTTGTTCAGTGCTGGAAAAATCTGCAAGCTCGAATGGGAACTGGAAAGAAACCGATCTGAAAGCATCCGGACGAAAAGCTCGCGAATTACTTCGACGCTATAATTCCGAAAAATGAAAACTTTAGCTTAATGAAACAAATCACCGACATCCCAATCAAACAATTAAGCAACGGGATTGCTGGTCATTACGCTCACGGAAGTTCCACTACCCTGGGCTATATCTCCATTAAAAAAGACAGTGTGCTCGGGCTTCATCATCACGTTCATGAACAAATAACCTACATTCTCGAAGGTCAATTGGACATGATCATTGGTGGCGAAAATTATTCCTTAACTGCTGGCATGTTCCATATCATTCCATCGAACACGCCACATTCTGCATTTGCAGCTACAGATTGCAAAGTGATAGACGTGTTTAGTCCTGTTCGGGAAGACTATCGCTAGAGGCCCGAAGGAATTTTGCACATTTGCATATTTCGCACATTTGGAATCAAGAGTATGATCGAATGAATGAATTCGCACATTCGCTATTCGCACATGCTCAAAACTTACTTCTTACTTTTCCTACCAACGAAATTTCAGGCCAACATTAAATACAAATCCTTCTGTGTGATTCCAGATCTCATCGAAGGTCGGTTGAAGAGGATCGCCATTCACCACACGTTTGAATTTACTTTGCCGCTGATCCGTAAAATTTTCGAGGTTAACAAAAATTGAAAAATTCCGAATCGGTTTCTCAACCATAAAACCCAGTTCCCAGAAAGCTGGGGTACGGGTTCCGTTCGACAACCACTGCCTTCCCGTATGATATGCTTCCAGTCCCACCTTTAACCAATCATGTTTTTCATATATCAACGCTAAGTTGACTTTGTTTTCAGGCACGAGCGGTAACGAGGATTGTATCGGCTGCCAATCAGCATCCGTCTTCGTGAGCGTATAACCCGCGAACACTTTCCAGTTGTGACGAAAGATGAGTTTCACATTGGTTTCAATTCCGTAAGAAACGGTGTGACCATCAGCATTTGAAAAACTCAGGTCGCCAGGAGAAATCGATTTAAGAACGAGAGGATCGCTGATATGCGTATAGAAAAACATCTGATTAATACTCATATCAAAATCACTACTCAGTTTACCCTGGAAATTGATGTCGGCCGTTGCTCCTTTACTGACTTCGGCTTCAAGCGTATTGTCCAGGCCGCGAATGTATTGATATTGTAATGCCTCCGCTTGTTCAGTAAACATGGTTGGAACTTTATAGCCCATTCCACCGGTTACTCTGCTGCTCCAGGCCTCAGAGATGCGAATCAACATTGATACGCGGGGAAGGAAATATGCGCCGTAGCGGCTTGTCAGATCGACGCGTAACCCATTTTCGAATGCAAGCCGTTCTGAAGCGTCCCAGGTATCCTGAACGTACAAACCAATTGCACTGTTTCGTTCGTTACGGGCCTGGCCACTAAACGACGCATCTTCCCGAAACCTGTCATACATCAAATTCAATCCTGAAATCAATGTGTGCTTCTCCGTAAAATCAATATAACTGATATCAGTGTACGAATTTAACTGTGTTCCTTTAAATCGATAATCCGGTATCTCGATCGATCGCGTAAAAAAACTTACACTTTGCCGCGCGACAAGTGAATTTTTACCGCGAAGCCGTTTCGTCACTTCGAAAATGCTGGTATTACGCATCGTTTCGTTTTGTTCAAAGTACCGATGAGTTGGACCCGGACGATCTTTCAAAACTTCCATATCTCCGCCCTCGCGGCTACCCCTGGTCATTGTATGTCCGATCACGACAGTCATTGAACTATCGGTATATAGAAATAATTTCGGCGCTATAGTAAAATCGAGCGACTTAGGTAATTCGGAAAAATCATCATCGTCAACATCATAGGCTAACTGTCGGTTAACATTAGCAAGTAAAGTGAATCCTGTCTTTTCATTCCGCTGGCTAAAAAAC
>JACMLR010000340.1 GCA_014379515.1 Chitinophagaceae bacterium | reverse complement strand
TCCAACTCTTGTTTTATTGTATAAACGCTGTTCGCTGGATCGAATTCATAAACCAATCCTCCTCCGTTCGTGCCACCTATATTGCACGTACCATATAATTTACCATTAAACACGGCAATATTTCCTTTTGGTAGTTCACCTGAAGCGTTAAGAAAATCATGCTTCTTAGTCAGCCCACGATTAAAAGGAGTGAACTCATATAGAGTTCCCCCAGAGGTTGCACCGCCTTTGTTCGTGGCACCATACAATTTGTTGTTCAACACAACCATATTTCCAGTTGGCTGGATTCCACCGATGGCTGCAAAGTCCGCTACCTTAACGGATTTATTGGTGAGAGGATCAAATTCCATGATTGCGCCATCGTTATCGATGCCAGCAGACGCGATCGCGTAATAGATTTTATTTTCAAATACCACTCCCGTGATTTCAGATGGATAACGGCCGGGGGCCTGCATCTCCGGTCCCGCAACCACCGTTTGGCCTGTTCCATCAAATCGTGTTTTATAAATGACACCCTGATAATTATCACCACCCAATGGTGTAGTTGACCAGAATTGATAAATCCCTTGAGAAAAGGTATTTACTGATAGAATTAATAATACAACGAACAGCGAGTAAATCTTTTTCATATCAATGTTTTTAAGCAAGAGCAAGCTACGTTCACTCCTATGCGATTAAAACGGTCAGTTAACAGAAAGGCATTTTCACTTAACCGAAACGATAGACTTAAAAATGAAAAAAAGCTGTCCGTAATGGACAGCTTTTCATATTAACTATCAATGACCCCTAATTACTTTTTATCGAGGGAGAAAGTACCGCTCTCTTTGTCACCGATACCCCAACTTCCGTTCAGTGTTTTAGCTTCTGCGTCATACTTTGCTGCGAAAGTGTATTCAATAAAAAGGTTACCATATTTGTATTTGCCTTTCAGAACATTGTCTTCAAGCGTCCACGTTCCTTTTGCAGATGTTGGTGCATTCTCATTACCGCTGAAAACTGATAGCTCGCCATTTTTTGCAATCGTAAATGCAAAATATTCGTCAGGAGCTTCGTTTCCAGTTCCGTATTTACCTTTCCATGATCCTTCGATTGTATTTGCGACGGGTGGTATAACTGCTGGAGTTGTTTCTTTTTTGCACGATACGAATGTTGTAGCAGCAAATAAAACGGCGATGGCCATGATGGTAAGGCTTAATGATTTCATGATCTTTTGATTTGTAAACAATAAGTTGTTTAATTGATTAATTTGATTTGACAGAACAAAGATGCGGTCACTCGCGGCCGTTTGAAACAGCGGTTTAACGGATGGGCAATCCTGGTTAACGAATCCGCGACCAATCAAAACCATCGTCTTAAATTATTTTGATTTCTTCGAATGATGTAGACATTACCTTATTAAATACTATTTTTATTTCAATGAACGACAGCAGAAAATTAGACGAACTCGAAAAAACAATTAGCGCATTGCAAATTGAGAATGAGCGATTGCGTTCGATGTTTGCAGGCAACCGTGGAGGCGATTCAGTTAGCGTACCAGCGCAATTAAAACCCGTTTTTGATCTTGCCCAAGAAACGGTAAATGCCTATTTCCGGGACCTTCGCATGGATGCATCCAAAGGAATTATAGAAATAAATGATCAACGATATGTACTTGTTCGTGCATCAGGTTTATCAAAAGGATTTCTTGATACTATCTGCAATCTTTATGCAGATCGCGGCAAACAGGAAGCATTAACAATTGGTAAAAATTTTCTGTTTGACATTGCGCACGTTATCGGTATGAATGATGCAAAAAATTTCCATCACACGATGCATCTCACCGATCCGATCGCAAAATTATCTGCTGGCCCCGTTCACTTTGCGTACTCGGGATGGGCATTCGTCAATATTCTTCCCGAAAGCAATCCAACTGCAGATGACGACTACTACCTGATCTACGAGCATCCATATTCATTTGAAGCTGATTCCTGGCAGCGTGCAGGCGAGCTGGCTTCCACAACGGTTTGCATCATGAACGCTGGCTATTCATCAGGGTGGTGCGAAGCAAGTTTCGGATTTCCCTTAACTGCAGTAGAAGTGAGTTGTATTGGACGCGGGGATGATTGTTGCCGTTTTATTATGTCGCCGCCACATCGTATCCAGGAACATCTCGATCAATTTCATATTCAAACAAGCAAAAAATATCAACCGCAGAATGAATATGAAATCCCGACATTTTTCGAGCGAAAGAAAGTTGAGGAGGAAATGAAACGCTCGCAAAAAATCGCAGAGGAGAGCGCCAGGTCAAAATCCGATTTTGTAGCAAACATGAGTCATGAATTGCGTACTCCACTCGGCGCCATTGTTGGTTTTACTGAATTGCTGAAGAAGACAACGCTCGACGCAGAGCAGCAGGATTATTTGCAGGCAATTAGTTCGGCGGGCG
This sequence comes from Chitinophagaceae bacterium, assembly GCA_014379515.1. Taxonomy (GTDB): domain Bacteria; phylum Bacteroidota; class Bacteroidia; order Chitinophagales; family Chitinophagaceae; genus Endoryza. Next base: position 6,283 of record JACMLR010000340.1, on the reverse strand, counting down.
GTAGCTTACTTTCAATAATCAATGATGTACTCGACCTCTCGAAGATTGACGCGGGGAAATTCTTAATTGAGAAAGTTCCATTTAGTCTCGATGGTCTCATGCATTCTATCGAAATAGTTTTCCGTGGTCGGACACGCGAAAAAGGAATTCAGTTTTTTAATGTCATCAGCGATAATATCCCAGCGAATGTTATTGGCGACCCAATGCGATTGACGCAGGTTTTGATGAACATTGTTGGTAACGCCATAAAGTTTACGGACAAAGGCGAAGTTCGAATCGCATGTGAGATTGAAACGCAAACCGATTCCGACGTTACAATTCAATTTTCCGTAACGGATACTGGTATTGGAATTCCAGCAGATTTGCTTCCTACCATTTTTGACCGCTTCACTCAAGCTAGTACCGACATCACTAGAAAATATGGCGGAACAGGGCTTGGCCTTGCGATCACAAAACAACTCATCGAAATGCAGGGCGGATCAATTTCGATTGGCAATCGAACAGCTGGTGGAACCATTTGTAAGTTTTCAATTCCATATTCCACAGTGCCGATCGGTGTGCATGACAAAGCGAATGGCGCGGCAACCGTGAGTGAATGGAAAACGCAGAATCGAATTTTGGTAGTGGAGGATAATCTTCTCAATCAAAAACTTGCGAGAGTTCTACTCACAAATCTTGGATTTGAAATCAATATTGCAGAAAACGGTGCCGTTGCAATGGAGTTGTTGTCTAGGGAAAACTTTGATCTCATTCTAATGGATCTGCAAATGCCTGTGTTAGATGGATACAATGCAACAAAAGCTATCCGAAATGAATTAAATATATCTACACCAATTATTGCAACCACTGCGCACGCATTGGCTGGGGAAAAAGAAAAATGTTTAGCGGCGGGAATGAATGATTACATGTCCAAGCCATTCACCGAAGCTTCACTTATTAGAATGCTGAACGTATGGTTGACGTCGCCTCAGCAGGAGGGCAAGACTTCAATAGCATCACCATCTACCATTATTGATTTATCGTTTTTGGAAAAGCAGACCCGAAATAATAAAGAGTTGATTAAGGAAATGGCAGAAGTGTTTGTGGCGGATAACCCATTACACATTGAGGAACTCAGTAATTCAATTATCAACGAGCAATGGGAACGAATTTTTAAATCTGCGCACCTTTTGCGTAACACGATTGGTTTTTTTGGCCTGGAGCGATATATCGGAAACGGGCTATTGCTCATTGAACAGCTCGCACATGCACGTCAGAATCTTGATGAAATCCGTAACCAATTCCCAGCAATCAAATCAGTTTGTGCGCAGGCAGTAAAAGAGCTAACTTATCTTGCAACAAAAACCTCTGATAACTAAATTCGAGTCGCGTTATGCTCTTTTCAGTTGTACTTGTCGAAGATGAACCACTCAGCCGCATTTTTTTGCGAAATCTTCTTATAGAATTTTGCCCGGACGTACATGTAGTTGCAACAGCATCAACTGAAGAGCAAGCTGTTGAATTGATCAATCACCATAATCCCGATATTATTTTATTGGATATCGAATTGCAGCAAGGAAGTGGTCTCGAAGTAATTAAACGAATCAAGAACAAAAGTTCGCAAGTGATCTTTACGACAGCATTCGATCATCATGCCGTGAAGGCAATTCAGTTCAGCGGTATTCAATATTTACAAAAGCCAATTGACCTTGTCAGCCTGCAAGCTGCAATCTCGATTGCAATCAACCGTAAGCAAAGTGGCGAATGTGTTGCCAGTGAACATTTGTTGACGACAATGAAAAATGACAATACCCCTCTCTGCCTCGCAATTCAGTGTGGTGAAAAGATGGAACACCTGGTAATCCAACACATCAGCCAGATTTATTCGCAAGATGCTCATCTTGTTATCGTGGCCGAGGGAAAGTCTTACCCAATTTCAAATTCCGATATTAAAACGTACGATGAATTATTGAAAGCCCACAACTTCATTAGAGTTCACCTTAACTATCTCGTGAACAAAACTCATATTAGAAGCTTTGATAAGAAGGCATTGGTTATTGTTCTGTCTGACGGAGCAAGCATTCCGGTTTCTGCAAAGAAAGCCGACGAATTGCAAATGCGAATTGGAAAGGGATAAATTACACAAGCCGCTGGCTCATCAACTGCATAAATTCTTCTTTCTTTTTTGGTGAAATGGCAATCATCGAATCATCATTCATAATTGCATATCCGCCATCTGTTTTAACCATCTTCCTTACTTCCTTCAAATTGATGATATGAGAATTGTGAACCCGGAAAAAGCCATGATCGGTAAGTAGCATCTCGTATTCTTTGAGATTTTTGCTCACCATTATCTTTTTACTTTCTTTCAGGAAGAATGTTGTGTATGGACCATTCGCTTCGAGACGAATAATCGTTGAAAGTTGAATGAATTCAATTCCTTCAGATGTTGAGAGGCTGATCGAAAAATCCTCCCCTGCTGGTCTCCGGAGATTTTTGATCAATAATTCTATCTTGGTTCCTTCTGCTTTCTGCTGGATATTTTCGATCGCTTTTGCAACAGCCTGTTGTAACTCTTCGAGATTGATTGGTTTCAACAAATAGTCAACTGCGCTAAAACGAATTGCTTTTATTGCATAGTGGTCATAAGCCGTTGTAAAAATCACATGAAATTTCCGCTGATTGACTTGTTGCAACACATCGAAACCGGTACCCGTCTGCATTTCGATATCCATAAAAACGATATCAGGCGATTGGGTATTGATAAATTGAACAGCCTCCTCTACAGATGCAGAACTCCCGGCAACTATCAAGTCTGGACAAAACTCCTCGACAAGATTCTTAAGAAAATCCCGGCTTCGAATTTCGTCTTCAACAATTAACGCTTTGTATTTCATATCAGTCGGTTTTAAATTTGTTCATAAACTATCACTTCAATCGATCTCTAGCTTTGAAATAGTGGCTGCGGAAGTCCAATTATGGCCGTATTCAATTCCACGCCGCAGGCAATTTCGATTGATCGGTGCACGTCGATTTTTCGAAGGGATTGCTGATTAAACAATCGGATTCTCCTCGCAAACATTGTTTCTTCATTTGCGATCAATCCTTTTTTCTTTTCGAGTTCCAACGATGTCTCTCTACTCACACCATTATCCTGAACCTGCACAATTAGTTTATCATTTACTTCCCTGATGTCAATAACGATTTTCCCATTGTTGTCGGTCAGATTTAACACGCCGCGGTAAAGTGCATCTTCAACCAGGCCATGCGTAAGCAAAGGAAGTATATTTCGTTGATGAACGTTCGAGGCAAGATTCACTTCATACTCAAACTTTCCAGGGAACCTTGCTTGCTCCAGCCAAAGATATTCCCTGACCAGCTCAACTTCTTCTTCGACAGATATGGAAAGTTCATCTCCGGATTGAATCACTTTCCGAAGAAAGTGCGAAAATCTACTTAAGTAATTAAGGGATGCTTTCTTGTCATCAAGTACAATGAAATATTGTAAAGCGTTAAGGGAGTTAAAAATGAAGTGCGGATTCATTCTTGCCTGTAGAACTTTTAATTTCAAAAGCTGATTCATTTGTTCGATCTCGGCGTTTTGCCGACGAATCACCAGGTTTTGCTCTTCGAGCTGTTTGTTCATTTTGTTTTTTGCGCGAACCCGAGTATACATCAAAAGACCCACCACAAACATAAAAGCTGCAACAAGCAACATGATGTTGCGGGCGAATCGCTGCTCCTGAACTTCAAGCGCCGAATCTAATAAACGCCGTGTAACGATATTTTTTTCGAGAGAAACAAGACTCATGTCTGCAGCAGTATTCATTGTATTCCCATATTCTTCCATTACAAGTTCCTTCACCTCAGAACCGAGATAGTTGCTCAAGGTCATGGAGGTTTTGAATTTAAACGAACTGCTCGTAAAATATTCGTTGATAATTTCTTTCCAGTCGCTATTAATTGGAAGAATACCTGCGATTCCTTCCCTTCGGCTGGTCAATAATTCCTGTCGCCTGATGCGAATGCCTTTTTGCAATCCGGTTAAATAAACAGACAATGGCATATAGGCGTACCCGCGCACGTTATCTGCTATGTTTTGCATCACCTCGTAATCATCGCCTTTTCTTATCAGCGAGTTTGAAATGTTGAACCTTTTATGCAATTGTTCAATGTCCTGCTCCATTGAAGTATTGATCATCGTGTATCCCTGCATTTGCTTCAACCTTGTCAGCATCATCGCTGTGTCTGAGTAATCAGGTTCGGCAGTATTTGTAATGATCACATTTAGATCGGGCATATAGGCGGGCGTAAAACTCACTTCTTTTTTACGGTCTGGAGTTACCGAAAAATAAGACCAACCGACAATGCCTGGTTCCTTGCTGATTCGAATCTTGTTAAACACGGATTCGAATCCTTGTCCTTTCACCCATTCGATAGTGAGATCAATTCCATATTTGTTTTTAAGAAAAGGTTTGAAGGATTCCATCAAATCGAATTCAACTCCGTGCAGCCTGCCCGCCTTATCCTGGTAAATGAATGGTTCAAGGTCGTACCAAAGGGCGATGATTGTCGCTTTTTTATTCTGCAATGCGGATTGCCAGGAGTCAGACTTCGGAGTCTGTGCCCTGCTCCAGGTCGTGAAGTTTAGGAGTGTAAACAGTAATAAAAAACGCAACGCATGCGAAGCCCGCATAAGATTCCTTTACGCAAAGATTGGGCGCTAGTGATCGCATGTGGGTTTAACTTAACAAAACAGGCATTTGACTTAACGGATCGGCCGTTGGTTTTTTGATTAGTAAGGAGCGATACTTTACTTTTAAAATGTAAAAGACAATTTGAAAAAGAAGCTTTTTGTTATGTGGTTTATGCTGGTGATGGCTTGCGCTGTCAACGGTCAGGAGCTCTATTTTCGGCATCTCACAACATCCGAGGGTCTTTTGAGCGACCTCCGCCTCGACATGACGGAAGATCGTTTGGGGCGACTTTGGATTGGAAGTGACGAAGGGATTAATGTTTTTGATGGCTTTCAATTAACCGCGTACAGTTTACCGGATAATTCCGGCCTCCTTTCAAATAATATTCGACGGATATATTGTGATCGTCGCGGTACTATTTGGGCGGCGACACTCAAAGGGATGCAGTATAAGTTTGAAAAGGAAACGCGTTTTCAAAAACTCGAGAACGCAGACACCCTGTTTCGCGACAATCCATATATCGGCGAAACCGCTACCGGTGAACTACTCGTAATCTCCAGGGGAAAATTATACCAGATTGACTCGAATCGAAACATCACTGCACTCGAAGGTCTCACATCACTTTTCCGAAAGTATCGCGCCCCATTAAGCTTTACACACCATCGCGATGACCTGTGGTTTGTAGGCTTCCGCGAAACCCTTGCACTTGTCGATGTAAAATCTCAAAAATTAATAAAAGAACTTCCTTTCAGAAATACCTGGTGCCTTGCTGTTGTAAACGATAGCACCGTGATGGCAGGGACGTTTGTACAAGACAGTGTGGTTATTATTAATATCCAAAGCGGAGATGTGCAAACAATCAACCATTGGAAGACGAGCGATGGCGAGCGGCTCGGGGGATATGCCGGAAGCATTACTCGTATTGACGATAGACGCTTCATCATTGGTTCCCGGTATCATGGAATTTATATCATCGACGTTGACGCAAAGTTTGTTCAACACTATACGCACGATCCCTCTATACCGACGACGTTGAAGAGTAAGTTTTGCCGCCGGGTATTCGTTACCAGGGATAAAACAATGTTCGCTCATACGCGCGGGCTTTCTTACAGTGGATTGATCGCCCCACAGTTTAGTACTACCAAGTTTTTGATTGATAAAAATGCCAACAGAACAGATGAAGGGATAAACTCTTTTTATGAAGATCAGAAAGGAAACTTCTGGATCAGTACCAATGTGAATCTCGCTCTCTGGGACCGCCCAACCGGCAAGAGTACTTATTACCCATTCAAAGACACAAGCAGTACGCAAAAGTTCCGTACTGTGCGAACCGTTGTTGGCGATCGATCGGACGGAATTTGGGTAGGAACTTTTGGCGGTGGTCTCGGCAGGCTAAAAACAAATGGCGAGTATGAAATCATTAAACGAGATACAACGAAGCGCGAAAATACTATACCGAGTAATGAAATACATTCCATTGCAATCGATCGCTCAGGCAATTTCATTATCTGTGCAAATGGTGGCTTTGCGTTTGTTGATCCGTTGAAGCGAACATTCAAGACCTTTATCAATGATCCTGTATTGAAGTTGATTTCCCGCAATGCAAC
>JACMLR010000339.1 GCA_014379515.1 Chitinophagaceae bacterium | reverse complement strand
TCAGGAAATTTTTCCAGGATGTACATTTGTGGCTTGGCTTGTCAAGTGGGTTGATTGTGATTGCGATTTGTTTGAGCGGCACCATCTACGTTTTCAATACCGAATTAACAGAAAGAGCGGCTTCACATTTATACAAAGTTGAAGTGCCAGAGAATGGTGCCAAACTCAGCGTGGATTCATTGGCTTCAATTGTACAACAAAAAACTGGGGCTCAAATTGCGAGTGTTTTAATCCCGGAAGCTGCGAACAGAACCTACCAGTTTGCAGTGAAAGTAAAAGGGAAAGAACGTAATGTAACATGGATGATCAATCCATACACTGGTTTGGTTCTAGGAAATTCTGGTGAAAAAAATGGAACCAAAGAATTTATGGGGACGATGTTTAGTTTACATCGTTGGTTGCTACTCGACAAAATTGAAAAACCAATTATAGGAGATTTGCCGAATCGAAAACTGGGCAGCATCATTACCGGAACAGCAACAATCATTTTTACGCTTGGCTGTTTGACCGGCTTGCTAATTTGGTTTCCGAAAAAAATAAGACACTGGCGCCAGGGATTGAAAATAAAATTTCGCGCTAACTGGAAAAGATTGAATCACGATCTGCATAATACACTCGCATTTTATTCGCTGATATTTTTATTATTGATGGGGCTTACCGGGCCGCAATGGTCGTTTGAATGGTATCGCGAGGGGTTGCAGAAAACACTTGGTACTTATAAATCAAAAGATGCACCGAAAGAAAAGAAATTGCTTTCTAAAGTGGGAGGAGATATAATTCCGCCGAAGGCACAATTGGCGAGTATTGTTAATACTGCTAAATCGGCCCTGCCGTTTGATGGCGATCTTAATGTGACACTCGCACTTGATACAATGGGAACAGTTAATGTTGCACGTTATCATCGCGGCTTTTTTGCATCGCCTGCGGCAGACAGGATTACGCTCGATCAATATTCTTTAGTAGTACTTAAGAGAGAAATTTTTAAAGAGAAGCCGACAAATGAACGAATTGCCGGATCAATAAAAGCGCTTCACGTCGGTAACGTGTACGGCATGTTTACCAAGATTCTTTATTTCATTGCTTGTTTGATTGCTACCAGTCTCCCAATTACCGGTACCATAATTTGGATAAACAAGTGGAAGAAGAAATTGGCCCGTGCGCAATCAACGAGAAGAATGGAGAATGTTGTAGCGTTGGATTAATTGATCGATTGCTTCTCAACCAAAGAAATAAAAAAAGGGTATCTGCTTAGATACCCTTTCTCATGTCCTTACCAGTTAAGGTTAATTCTTCAGACACCATTATTATTTACGACGGTTCAGGTAAACTTCATGGTTCATAGGATTTGCATTTTGAAGAATTAGGATTGATGATTTTTCGGAATTGGATAATACGTTTTCACGGGACAAGGATGGTTTGAGGATCAGCGTTTAATCAGTTTTCTTAGGATTGGGATTGGTTTGGTTCTTCAAGGACTTTTTCTTTGGATCTTCATCTGGGTTTTCATAGGAACAGATGGTTTTTTCAAGGTCTGGATTTGGTTGGTTTTTCCTGGATAATGAATCAGGTTTCTTCGGTCTGGATTTGGTCTTTTTCAACTAGGATATTGGCTGCGTTTCTGATACAAAGATATATCGGCACATTCGTTCGTGCATGTAGTGTGTGTATGATTGTGTCGTAGAATTTTGAAATTTATTTCTAAAGGAAAATATGGGTGTATCGTAATGTTACCCATTGCGTTAGTGTAAATCTACGATACCGATAATCGTAAAAATATGTGCCGTTGGGTTTGCGGTCTTCATTTGTTTTATATTGAAGTTTTCTTGGCAATTTCCTGGGTGCAATGTTGTAAGACGGCTACACGATACCATTGTTCTTTAGGTCACCATAGGCAAAAACACTTGTTTGAATCAATAACATCTGTTGATAGTCAATATAAACGCCCGGTTTTAGTTCTAGTAGTATCCGTTAAACCGGAGCAGATTTTATGATCCTCATCCTTCGAAAGCTTACCAGCGCTCTCGCACTAATAGCCATCCTACTGCTTTGCAATAATTCTGCAAGTGCACAGGAGTCGGATTATACCGTTCACGCAAACATTATCTATCGCTTTACTAAGTATGTCAAGTGGCCGGACGAAAATAAATCCGGTGATTTTATAATTGGCATTGCAGGCGATTCTCCCGTAGAAGAAGAACTCAAAACATTAATCAGCAATAAAACTGTTGGCAACCGAAAAATTGTCATTCGGAAAGTCTTCGCATCCGGAGCAACTCTGAACTGCCATATTTTATTTGTGTCTGAGGATGCAAGCAGTAACATCAAAAAATGGATTGCTAGAATGGCAAACATTCCAGTTTTAATAGTTACAGAGTCTGAAGGCATGGCCAGGAAAGGCTCCTGTATCAATTTCGTCATTATCAATGATCGCCTCAAACTAGAAATAAACAAAACAAATATTGAGCAACGGAAGCTGGGGATCGCCACCGAGTTACTGAGTTTAGGGAAGGTTGTAAAATAAAAATAATAAGATGGTTAAGTTCTCTGTTCCAAAATTAATTTTTCTATGTGCGGTTGCGATGTGCGGAATGCAGATTGCTGAAGCCCAGTATATACAGAATGAAAGCAAAATTTATGATAGCTTAAGCCTCAAAGACCTGCTTAACGTAAAAATCGTTTCCATTTCTAAAGCACCCGAGTTCCTGTTCGATGCACCGCTGTCAGGGTCTGTAATAACTAAAGAAGATATCCGTAGAGCCGGAAGCACCTCTATTATGGAGGCGCTTCGTCTTGTACCCGGTGTGATCATACGTGAACAAAGCAACGGCAATTATGATATTCATATACGTGGTATGGATAACGTGCCTCCCGATGCGCCATTTGAAATCACTTCCAACACTACCACTCTGGTTATGATCGATAACCGACCAACGTATAGTTATTTACGTGGTGGAACTTTCTGGGAAACTATCCCGGTTGATCTCAATGATGTAGAGAAGATTGAAGTTGTTCGCGGCCCCGCCGCTGCACTTTATGGCCCGAATGCTGTAAACGGTGTTATTAATATTATAACGCGTCAGTTTAAAAAGGCCGGATTGCACGCAGTATTGAATTCACAAGCGGGATCCAATCAAACTCAAATTGCAAACGGTTCGCTGAGCTATACGCTCGACAGGGTCAGTGTCATTGCATCCGGAAATTATACGCACCGGAACCGTAGCCAAACATCATACTTCGAATATGTGAGAAATGAGTGGTTGGAAAACCCCCAATACTTCGTCAGCTTCGATTATGATACAGTGCGCAACATCGACAATCTTTATCCTGATCGAAACCTGGCAATGGAAAAATATGCGGGCAATCTGTTTGTCACTTATGAACCAAGAGATCGTATGTTAATACAATTCAGCGGCGGACTTCAACATTCCACGGTACAGAAAATATTGTCGGAAACAGGGTATACACCATTTTCAACAAACGTGTCTGATAGTCGCTACGGAGACGTAAAGATCGCAATCAAAGGACTCAATGCACAATTGTCTTATTCAGGCGGAACGCAGTTGAAAAATTTGCAGGCTGGAAATAAATATGATTTTCAAACGGTTGATGCAAATGTTGAGTACAATTTCACGAAAAATAATTTTTCCATAAAACCGGGTATAAGTTATCGCAGTGCGATCTACGATGACACAAAATACTCCGATACTGTTAATAAAACAGGAGTATTTAATTCGCGCGGTGAAATCACAACGAAGTCTGCTTTTGTTCGCGGTGAATACAAAATGCTGGATGGCAAACTACGCCTGGTTGCAGGTTTGACGGCTAACAAATTCAATTACCCTGATACAACTTATTTGTCTTACCAGTTTGCGGCAACCTATAAATTTAATGCTAAGCATATCATTCGTTTCGTTGTATCGAAGGCTCCGAGATCATCGAACATATATGATACTTATGTGGATCAAACCTTTTCGGTTGTTCCAGTTGGACCGAATCGTTACGCGCGAAGAGAGTTAATCGGAAATAAGAATTTGAAACTTCTTACATCCAGCATGATCGAAATTGGATATCGTGCACGTCTTTCATCTGACCTCAACCTGGATATTGAAGTCTTCAGAACCAAGATGAAGAATGTGACCGCGTTTGTACAGGATAGAATATATGCGTACGCGTCTGGACCTGATTCTATCTATGTGGCACCCGTAATTGCAATGAACCTTCCGCTTGAATTGTATCAAACTGGAATTACATTGTCCGTTTCATATGCGAAAAAGAATATCCAGATAAAGCCATTCGTGACATTTCAACATACAAAAATCCAAGATTATGCTCCATATGCAACTACGCCGGATGCATATCCTGGACTACCTAACATTTACTCCGGAATTGGAACAGAGACTCGTTTAAAAAGCACACCTGCATTTTACGGAGGGTTTAGTGCGAACTACATGCCTACTGCAAAATGGAATATAAACTTGAATGCGTATTCATATTCTACACAAGTGTACACGCACGTCACCAATATCGTTTTCAATGACGGTATCAGGGGAATCGATCACATCAAAAGCAAAACGATCTTGAATTTGCGCGTAGCATACGAGCCTGTGAAAGGATTGAACCTATTCCTTAACGGCAAAAACTTATTAAACGATAAAACGAGAGAATTCTTCAAAGCAGACGACATGCCATTCAGTTTGCTTGGAGGAATCAGTTATGAACTATAATCAATCTTTTAAGTGCACCTGCATCCGAGAGAGATCAATGAGGCGAAATGAAAATTAGTATAAGACATCGCATTTACTGGAGCTTTTTCTTTCTGATCTGCTTATTTGCAGTGAGCGGAATTGTTACCCTGGTGACACTTAATCGCATACAACACCAGTCTTCCCGGCTTTCGCAAGTGATCGATCCCTCCATTCAAAGCCTGGACGATTTTAAGAGACTAATGCTTGAGTCTAAAATGTACACAACGAACTGGGTTTTCCTTCGATACAAACAAGAAGACAAAGATTTATTAAAACAACTGCACGAGAAAGACTATGGCATGCTTAAAGAAAAAATAAGCAAATTAGCGGCTCAATGGAAAATTGCTGCCGGGCGGGACAGCCTTCTCTCAGTTTACAAAGGTTTTGAAGAATTGCTCGAAATAGAAAAGGCAATTATGACTTCTTTAAATGACTTTGAAAGTTATGATGACCCGGTGTTGAAACTCGATGCGGAATCGAAAATCGAAGATGAAGTATTGCCGCGAACGGCCTTCCTGATAATGGCGCTTAATACATTGAAGGAGCACGAAAGAACAATGCGACGCGTTGAGACTGAAAAGCTCGAAAAATCATCCCAGAATCTTCGCAAATTTATTTTTGTATTAGCGCTTACTATTGTCATCGTCGGCCTGCTGCTATCAATTTATATGACGAGGATAATCATTGCTCCGATTAATAAGATCCGCACGATGATCAATGATCTTGGTAAAGGAAAACTGCGTACCATCCAACAACCATGTAATCAGGATGAAATGTCAGAGATGATCCGGTCAGTAAATAACCTGTCGGCAAAACTTGAAGTGACAACACAATTTGCGCACGAAACAGGTATGCGGAACTTCACTGTTCCTTACCAACCACTAAGCGATGAGGACGCATTGGGTAAAGCATTGTTATCCATGCGCGATAATTTAAGAACCAGCGAAAAAGAGCTGCTTCAAATAACGAAAGACTTAAACGTCAAGGATCACTTGCTGCAAGCTGTCGCTCTTGCTACGCACGAACTGATCAGCAATGCAGACCTCGAGTCGGCCATAGGAAAATCCATACGGGAGATTGGGCAGAATATGCATATAAATGCCGTTCATGTTTTCAAAAATGATGGCTCTGGCCCGAAGTTAAATAGCAACGACCCCCGTTTGATCATCCGCTGGAATGGAACACACGACAGGATCGATTACATTAATGTACCACAGTATCTGCTCAATAGTATTGATGCAGTCCAAAAGTTGAGTCGGAATGAGATCTATTCATCGCATGTATCAAAATTGGAGGAGGGACCACTCCGTAAATTCCTTGAGGAGGGAAAGATACTTTCAATTATAAGCCTGCCGATATTTGTGATGAACGAATTCTGGGGCTTTATTGGTTTCAGCGATTCCGAGTCGGAGCGCGATTGGTCGGAAACCGAGTTATCAATTCTGAAATCTTTTGCAGCAACTTTAGGGTCTGCAATTGAGCGGACGCAAATGGAACAAAATCTTATCAGCACAAAAGATAAGGCTGAAGCAGCGTCGAGGGCGAAGAGCGATTTCATGGCGAACATGAGCCACGAATTGCGCACGCCAATGAATGGTATTATCGGGTTTACTGACCTGGTGCTGACCACCGATTTGCAAAAATCACAACGCGATTACCTTAAGCATGTCAGCAAATCAGCTTACAGTCTTCTCAATATCATCAACGATATTCTTGATTTCTCGAAAATTGAAGCAGGTAAGCTCGTTATCGATAACACCAATTTCAAATTGAATGAATTAATTGAAGAAACAATTGATATTCTTTCAATCAAAGCGCAAGAAAAGAAATTGGAACTTGTATGTGATATCGATCCAACATTGCCATCGCAATTCAATGGAGATCCTGTTCGAATGAAACAAGTATTCACAAACCTGCTTGGTAACGCTATTAAATTTACGGGTGAAGGCGATATCTCAGTTCACGTAAAGCAGGAGGGAAATACACAGGTGATCGACGGGGAACATTATATGGAGCTCGTCGTTTCAGTTACAGATACTGGTATCGGAATCCCAACAGAAAAACTTGGGACCATCTTTGAAAGTTTTACCCAGGCGGACAATTCAACAACTCGTAACTACGGGGGAACAGGACTTGGCTTAACAATCTCCAAAAAACTTGCAGAGTTAATGGGCGGTACGCTCACTGTTACAAGTGAGCAAAACGTCGGCAGTACCTTTTCGCTTCGGTTAAGGTTGAAAGTGGTTGATTGCCGACCACGAATCAATTTCACTACCAAACCACACTTGAAAGAGGTGTTGATTGTAGACGATAACGATACGAATTGCCGGCTGATGCGTGGAATTTTTGAGTACCTAAAAATTCCTGCACAAATTTGTTACAGTGGTGAAGAAGCATTGAAACTTATCCAGGAAAAAGAGGCAAGTGGAGCGATGTATGACCTGATCATTACAGATCATCAGATGCCCGGTATGGATGGAATTACGCTCGTAAAGGAAATAAAGAAAAAGAACTTAAGGCAAGCCGAGCCTTTCATTCTGATGTTGTCATCACTCGAAAAAACATTGTTCCAGCAAGAGGCAGAAACCATCGGTATCAATAAATTTCTTTCGAAACCGGTTAAGCTCCAGGAACTCGATAATGTACTCTCAGCAATTTTTGAAAAGAGATTGGAGAACGATAACCAGGCGAATGTAATGCCGACTGTCGGAAACGGTGTAGACATGAAGCGAGTGATGGTTGTAGAAGATGAACCAGTAAATATGATGCTCATCAGCGAAGTGTTACGCAGAATGGGTGTTGAAGTCATAAAGGCAGGCAGTGGTAAAGAAGCACTGGAAGCGCTCGAAGATCAATCCCCTTCCTTAATTTTTATGGATATCAATATGCCAGAAATGGATGGCTATACAGCCACACAACTGATCCGCAAATTGCCCGGCTACAAAAGAGATATTCCTGTTATCGCACTAACAGCAGATGCAATGAAAGAAGATAGAGAACGATGCCTGGCGGTTGGAATGAATCACTATATCTCGAAGCCATTCAAATTAGAGGAAATTGAGTTTGCATTGAAGACTTACCTTCTCGCAGGGTAATTTTTCGCGCCTTTATTTTTATTTGAATACAACCGTTTTCCCGGTTTTTGCAGATTCCCGCGCAGCGTCCAGAATTTTTAAAACCATTACGTTATTTGAGAGCGAATACACGCTATAGGGAGCAACTTCAATTTTTTTATTAATAACATCTGCGAAGTATAGAAACGGATCGTCATAAACAAGCGGATCTGTCAATTCAAATTTTTCTGTCACTTCATTTGAAGCCCGTTTACTTTTTCTTTTAAGTGTTGTTCGATCAATAGCAAAGATGTAACCGGTTTCACCATAAACTTCCATGTCTTTACGGCTATACGGCCAATTCCAGGATGCCTGGATGATGCATTGCGTATTCTTATATTCAACAATAATCGTCGCCTCATCGTCGACCTTTGGATAGATTGAAGGTTTCAATTGCTGTAACCGTGCTGTTACAGATAGGGGTTGTTCGCCACGCATCAGGTAAGTAATTATGTTGGCTCCGTAACATCCAAAATCTATAACGGCGCCGCCGCCATTCTTAATTGGATCTGTAAGCCAATTGAAAAATTCCTTACTTACGCCAATCTCTTTCGGTCCTTCATGCCCGTGATGAAAGACGACTTTACGCATCTTTCCAAGATAATTACTGTCGTTAACGAGTCGATAGGTTCGCTCGGTTGTTGGGTACCATGATGTTTCGTAGTTCGTGAGGAGGTGGATCTTATGTTTGTCGGCCAGCGCTTTCATCTTTTGAGCATGGGCGCCGCTTACCGCTAACGGCTTTTCAACCATCACATGAATGCCTCGGGGAGCGCACGCTTCAACAACCGCGAGATGATCATGGATCGAACCAAAGGCAACAACGGCCTGCGGCTTTACTTTGTCGAGCATTTGTTCCAGGTTGTTATAAAACAGTCCTGGACTCAGCTTGAATTGTGCAGTTTGTTTTCTGATCAGTGCAGTGTCCGTTTCATAAATTCCAACAAGTTCAATTCGTTGTTTTTCTTTACGCCCGAGAATCCAGGAAACATGGCCGTGTGACGTGCCTGCAACGGCAACCCGCAGCGCAGTAGCTTCCTGGCTTTGCGCGATCACGGAGATGATTAAGCAAAGAAGGCTTAACGCCAGTCGATTTGTGTTCCGTTGCATATTGAATAATTATAGGTTAATATTTAGCTGGCTGGCCAGGTTTTGGCAAAGACTTTTTTATGAACTCACGGATATGCTCATTGCTTGTGGCAAGATCCTCTTTTCGCAGATACATCATATGCCCACTGCGGTACCCTTCCCAACTCATGCGTGTTTTTAATTTACCTGCTGGATCCATTTGCCATAAGTTATATTTTGCATTGAAGTAATCGCAGGCGCCATCATAGTAACCCGATTGTACCAGCACATGGAGATATGGATTTGTCGACATCGCCCGGGCGAGATTTTGCCCGGTATTGTTGTTAGTATTGTCCCATGGGCTAACCGGGCCAAACAAGTTGTACTTCAAATCTGTTTTAAAATTTAGTTCCTCGCGCAAATACATATTGATTGGAGGTGTGAAGGAGTGAAGCCATGATGTAAGTTCAGCATTATAATCCGGCCGCTCGCCCGCATCTTTTTTATCAATGCCCAGGTATCGTGAATCGAGTCTTCCAACCGTAAAACCT
>JACMLR010000338.1 GCA_014379515.1 Chitinophagaceae bacterium | reverse complement strand
GGGTAATGTACCGCCTGCAGATCGGTAAGGAATTGAAAACCTAATTCCGCATCATCAAACAAAAACTGGAGAACTTTTAAATTATTTGCTTTGGGAGCCTCGAAGCTTAGCATTCCATATGACTCAATGAAGTTGCTTACTTCACCGGGAAATTTTTCCAGCAGTCGTAGTTTGATTTGGTCGTTGGTTAAAGCCATAAGAATACATCGGGCCTGGTACGAAACCGGGCAAAAATTATCGAATAGAAATCACTGCAGTTTCAATTATCACTACAAGATTCCGTAACTAGTCATTAGCTCTTTATACCGGTCACCGTTTCTCCGTCGCAAACTTTCCTTTCCTACCAGCTCCTGGATTTTCATAAAGCCATCCAACACCGCTTCTGGTCGTGGTGGACAACCCGGAATATATACATCAACCGGAATGATCTGATCGATTCCCTGCAATACGCTGTAGGTATCGAAGATACCACCACTCGATGCACATGCGCCCATTGCCAACACCCAACGGGGTTCAGCCATTTGTAAGTAGACTTGCTTTACAACAGGACCCATTTTTTTGGCAATCGTGCCCATCACCATCAGCAAGTCGCACTGACGGGGAGAGAAGCCCACACGCTCCGCCCCAAATCGGGCTAAATCGTAGTGAGAGCCCATGGTGGCCATAAACTCAATTCCACAGCAAGATGTGGCAAAAGGGAGTGGCCAGATAGAATTTTGTCGCGCAAGGCCCACCACTTTGTCGAGCGTTGTCGCCATAAATCCTTCCCCTGAATATCCTTCCGGTCCTTCTTTGACCATCTTGACATCGGTTTGACCGTAAATATTATATTGAACTGGACGAGACATAATCAACATTTTAAGTTCAGAAACACTACTCTATCTAACAGCGGCCTTTTGCAGATGTTCACCCTGATATTTAAACAATTGTAAATATTTCAAGTGAAGCCTCATACGTATGCACCAACGAACTTATTGCATCTTCTAACCTAATCTTCCCACTTTAAAGCGCCCTTCTTGATGATATAAACAAAACCAGCAAGGAAGAAGCCAACAAACATCAGTACAGCATAAAAACCATCCCAGCCTAACGATCTGAAGTTAACAGCATAGGGATAGAAGAAAATGACCTCTACATCAAACAAAACGAAAAGTATCGCGACAAGAAAGTATTTTATTGCCATTGGCTGACGGGCGTCTCCATGTGAGGGAATACCACTTGCGAAGTTTTCCAGTTTGTCCGCCGTCGCTCTTTTTGGACCGAGAAAATGGGTTACGGCCATCATCACCACGATAAAACCAATAGCAAACAACAATTGCAATCCGACAGGAAAATACCAGTACGAACTATCTGGTGCCGAAACCTGCAAGAGGTATTGAATCATATACTGTTGTGAGTTTGAAGCGCAAAAATAAGCTACCACTCCTTAAAAACAAGTTTCTTGTTATAATCTGTACACAACTAAAAAATCCCCCCGGTATTACCGGAGGGATTTACACTTAACTATTATTTTATTTATTACCGGTTACCATTTTTCACTGGCGGTTTTGGTGGCGCAGGAGGCTTTGTAGTTCCGGTTCTTGGTCTAGCTGGCGGTGCTGTCTTTGGAGCTGGCTTATTCAGGATATCCCTGATTCGCGTAGCGTCCGCATTCGCAGCATCCATTGACAAAATTTTATCTAATTCACGAATTGCTGCGTCTTTGTCCTTCTTCACGTCGTTGTAAAAAACAACCAATTTGAAACGCGCATCAATTGCAATCCTCTTATACTTTGTTGAATCGATCGTTATTGCTTTATCTGCGAGCATTTGGTATGGCGCTTCGGCAATACCACTTGCCCAGGTTGTATCCTGTCCTTCTTTCGCACGTGCGCACCATAGATAACCAAAAATTTCATTTGGATATGCAGTCTGGTACAGACCACAGAAGATACTATCCGCAGTAACATAATTGGCCGACTGATAATGAGCAAGACCCCAGTTGTATAAGTCGTTCTGATTCGGGTTCGGTTTCATTTTATATGCCTCACCAAGCCAGTTTGCTTCTTCTGCCCGATTGCCTGATTTTTTTGCAAGAGCAGAAGCCTCTTTCAACAAATCAACTTTTGCTTCCATGCTTGTATCGGCAGCAATGGCAAGACGATAATTTTTGTACGCATCGTCGTATTGAGAAAACTGGCCTAACAATTTTGCATAGAAAGAATAGTCTTTCGGCAAAACACCTTCTGGTTTTTGCTTCGCGAAATACTGATCCATATATGTTTTCGCATTTGCAGAATCCTTGCTTTCATCATAGCTATAGGCAATGAGCTTGTAATAGCGTGGATCAGCCTTATCAGCTTCAGCAGTGATTTTTTGTTGTGCGGCAGCGATTGCTTCCGTATACATTTTACGCGCGTAGATGATACTGATCCGATCGTATTCGTTGTTCGGACTCGCGTCGCTTACAGCAAGATATTTGTCAAAATATTCAGCCGCTTTGTTTACGTCTCTATAATAATAATAAAAGAAAAGTTCATACCATGATGGGGCATAATTAGGATCCAGTTGTACTGCTTCCTCGAATGCCGG
>JACMLR010000337.1 GCA_014379515.1 Chitinophagaceae bacterium | reverse complement strand
CGATTGCGAGGCGGTGTGCGCCCGATTCATCCAGTCGAGGTCTTCTTGAAAAAAAGATTGAATGCCAATACTCAAACGATTGACACCGGCATCTTGCCAGGTTTCAAGTTTTTGAACATCGATATCATCGGGATTTGCTTCAAGCGTAATTTCAGGATTGTTATCCAGCGGGTATAAGTTTCTAATCCTGGAAAGAATTGAAATCAATTCATTTGGGTCCAGGAGTGATGGGGTCCCTCCGCCGAAATAAATTGATGAAATGGGCTGACCTTGCAGGTAGGCTCGCTGTAATTCGACTTCCTTCAATAAAGCATCCAGAAAACCGTTCTTGAGATTCAAGGACGTTGAGAAATGGAAATTGCAGTAATGACACGCTTTTTTGCAGAACGGAATATGAATATAGATCCCAGCCATCGGTTATGCCCCGTTTTATTCGGATATTACAGCCAATTCTTGAAAAACTGATATGGCAAAGGTAGAGCTATATAGATATTGCTGCCGGATAGTTCTCCTTACATTACTATCGATAATAACTTTATCCGTTTGTGGTCAGTATAAACTCAATATTGAATCCGTCGATCGGGACTCCACATTTATCTCTTCCATTCTTAAACTAAAAACAGATTTCGGGAATAAAGCGTTGAGTATCGCTTATGTAAATCAATTACCCAAATTGCTTCAAACGCGGGGTTATACAAGTGCATCGCTTGATAGTGTTCGCTATGATTCGTTATCTGCATACGTATCACTTTTTATTGGTGAAGTGTATAGCGGTGTCAAATTAAAAATGGACTCCATAGATCGTGATATTTTAACTGCGATCGGCTGGAGCACAAAAGAAATAGACAACAAGCCGCTCCAGGTTGAACAATTACAAACAATACAGCGTCGCATCCTGGACCATCTGGAAAACCATGGATACCCTTTTGCAAAAGTGCAGCTGGATAGCATCGCTGTTGAAGAAGGAGCATTTTATGCACTGGTCCGACTGGAGAAAGGGCCGCTCTATAAGATCGACAGCATTCGAAACAACGGATCAGCAAGCATCTCAAGCCGATATTTACAACGCTATCTGAATATTTTGAACGGCAGTATGTATAAAAAAAATACGTTGCAGGCGATTAGTAGGAAACTAAGTGAGTTACCTTTTATAGAAGAAAAGCAGCCATGGTCAATTACCTGGCTCGGCACTGGGTCTATCGTCAATCTTAATCTCGAGCCGAAACGAAGCAGCCAGGTGAATGTCCTGGTTGGACTATTACCCGCTAATACTACATCAAACAATATTTACGAGGCACCGAGGACCAAATTGCAGTTTACCGGGGAAGCAACGATCAATCTGCGCAATGCACTTGGTAATGGTGAATTGATCGGATTGAACTGGCAGCAATTACAGATAAAGTCACCGAGACTCAACCTGGCCTATCAGCAGTCCTATTTATTTGGGTCGCCATTCGGAGTAACGTTTGGATTTGATCTGCTGAAAAAGGATTCGTCATTCGTTACGATCAATGGGATGGTTGGCGCACAGTATGCGGTATCGTCAAACCAATCCGCCGCAGTCTTTATCCAAAATCAGCAATCGAACTTAATCCAGGTTGATACGAATGCAGTTATATTTAGCAGGCAGCTTCCTTTGGAAGCGGACGTACGTTCGATAAGCCTGGGTGTTCAGTATGAAGGTTACACAACGAACTATAGGTTCAACCCAACAAAAGGAAATGAGTGGACTCTCTCGCTCGCTGCGGGAACAAAAAAGGTAAAGAAGAATGATGTGATTGTTCAATTGACCGATAAAAACGATCCGGGGTTTGATTTTAATAGCCTATACGATACTGTTAGTTTGAGTTCCTTTCAGTTTAGGGTGCGTGCAACCGGGGCTCACTTTTTTCCTTTGACGAACGCGTCAACGATCAAAACCGCATTGAGTATTGGTTGGTTTCAAAGCCCGTCCATTTTCCGAAATGAATTGTTTCAGATTGGCGGTTACCGATTGTTACGGGGATTTGATGAAGAAAGTATTTATGCCTCACAATTTGCTGTTGCCACGGTCGAATACCGGTATCTTGTTGGAATGAATTCTTACTTATTTACGTTTGTGGATGGCGGATTGGCAAAGAATAGCGCTCGGTCGGGAGGGCAAAGCAACACCTTTATTGGCGCCGGCCTTGGGCTCGCTTTGGAAACAAAGGCCGGCATTTTTAATATTTCGTTTGCTGCAGGAAAGCGGAATGATATTGATTTCAACTTTCGCCAATCGAAAATACATTTCGGGTACGTGAATTACTTCTGACGTGATGACAAATTCATTTCCCTCAATGCAGTTGCTCAACTATTTTTGTGCACCAATGAACACCAGGTGAAGAAGATTCTGTTTGTACTATTTTATTGTTTCAGTTTGTCATCTCTGGTATCAGCGCAACCCGAACCCGGTAACAATCCCCAGGGGCCTGCTATTTCCAGGCGGCCAGTTGATACAATGGCAGCCAACATCGATAGCTTAAAGAGACCAGCGAACTTATTTGGGTCCGACAGTTTAAAAAAGACGGCTGCAGACAGTACCGATATACCCACATTCCAGGAATTGATCCGTTCAAATCCTTTCTTTCAATTTTCAGCGACGCCGGTAAGCTTGTTAATACTCCCGAGAGAAATTGACGGTAACGAACTATTTTTTTACGCGCTTCTACTGCTCTTCTTTTATTATGCATTGATACGGGTTGTTTTTTACAAATACATGGGTGACCTGTTCACCTTGTTTTTCAGGGCAACGCTCCGTCAGCAACAGCTCCGCGAGCAGCTTTTGCAAAGCCCATTGCCATCGTTGTTGATGAACGTGTTGTTTGTTATGACCGGGAGCTTATACGCCGCTTTACTCACTAAATACAACGGGTTGCTACCGAACACTGATTTTTGGTTGTTAGCGATCTACTGTATGATATTACTGGTGTCGATCTACCTTGTAAAATTCGTCGTGCTCAAAACATTGGGATGGATTCTTAAAATCAGTCGTGCCACAGATATCTACCTATTTGTAGTTTTTATGGTGAACAAAGTAGCGGGGATCTTTTTACTCCCGGTTTTGTTGTTCCTGGCCTTCCCGGTTCCCGCGTTTTCGCCGGTTATTATTGCATTGTCCTTATTTGTATTATGCTTGCTTCTTGGATATCGTTTCCTGATCTCTTATCGGCTGATCCGCAGCGAAATAAAAGTCAGTCTGTTCCATTTTTTTATATACCTTTGCGCCTTCGAAATAGCACCACTTTTGCTTCTCTATAAGTTGCTATTATCGTTTGAACGAACTTTTTAAAATTTTCGAACCCACACGGAGTCAATATGGTTAAAAACGGGGTTAAACAGGGCGCTGATGTCGAGGGGATTATGAAGAAGATTCTAATAACGCAGCCCAAGCCGGAAACTGACAAGTCTCCTTATTTCGAGCTTGCCAGGAGATACCAGCTCGAGCTTGAGTTCTGTCCTTTTATTCGACTTGAAGGAATACCCGCGAAAGACTTTCGCAAACAAAAGGTTGACATTGCCAATTTTTCAGCTGTAATTTTCACTAGCCGTAACGCCATCGACCATTTCTTCCGCACTTGTGAAGAGATGAAGGTCATTGTCTCCCAGGATACCAAGTACTTTTGTATCACGGAGGCTGTTGCACTCTATCTCCAGAAATTCATTTTATATCGCAAGCGTAAAGTTTTTTATGGTGCCGATGGGACGAATAAAAGCATGCTGGATGTGATCAACAAGCATAAAGAGAACGAGAAGTTCCTGTATCCGTGCTCCGAAAATCAGCAGGATAATGAAATCGTCAATTGGATGAAGACGAACAAGTGTGAATTCGCTACACCATTTATGTATCGTACGATCAGTGCCGATGTAAAGGATCTTCTTAACGGCAAAGAGTATGATATCATCTGTTTTTTTACTCCCAGCGGTGTAAAAAGTCTTTTTGATAATCTTCCGAAATACAAACAGAATGGCACTAAGATTGGAGCATTTGGTAGTAATACGGTGAGAGCTGTTGAAAATGCGGGACTGGTTCTCGATATCAAAGCTCCACAACCACAAATGCCTTCGATGGTAGCAGCACTTGAAAGTTACCTTTCAACTATTCTCAAGAAACGATAGACACATACATAATTTGGTTAGGCATCCGGTTAGGATGCCTTTTTTTATTTTAAGATTTCGTTTAACCGTTAGCGTAAATGTCAACCTATACAAATCGTCTCGCGAAAGAAACAAGTCCGTACTTACTGCAGCATGCACATAATCCGGTCGACTGGTATCCCTGGGGCGAGGAAGCCCTTGCAAAGGCGAAGTCTGAGCAAAAGCCAATTCTTGTAAGCATTGGCTATGCTGCATGTCACTGGTGCCATGTAATGGAAAAAGAGAGTTTTGAGGATGTGGCCACTGCGGAATTGATGAATGAACTTTTCGTCAATATTAAGATCGACCGCGAAGAACGACCCGATCTTGATCATATCTATATGGACGCCGTTCAGGCAATGAGCGGAAGTGGTGGCTGGCCACTGAATGTTTTCCTCACTCCGGAAACCAAGCCGTTTTTTGGAGGAACCTATTTCCCACCAGTTCGTGCCTTTAATCGATCATCATGGAAAGAAGTGCTAAGTGGAGTGGCAGAGGCCTATCGTGAGCGGCGCACGGAAGTGGAAGAGCAGGCGGACCAGCTGACGAATCACCTCATCCAGGCAAATGGTTTTGGGCTACAAGCTGGGGGTATAGTATCGTTTAGTGTTGACGCGGCGAAAGAGACATACCAAAATCTAATGAAGAATGCAGACAAGGTAAATGGCGGTTTCGGCAAGGCGCCAAAGTTCCCTCAAACGTTTTCCATTCGATTCTTGCTTCACCATTTTTATTACACGGATAATCAAGACGCACTTACCCAGGCTTGCCTTAGTTTAGACAAGATGATCTACGGAGGAATTTATGATCAAATTGGTGGTGGGTTTGCCCGGTACTCGACGGACGATGAGTGGTTAGCACCGCATTTTGAAAAAATGCTATATGACAATGCACTTATCCTGGATGCACTATGTGAGGCGTACCAGGCTACGGGCAACGAATTATATAAAAAGATTATCCGCCAAACGGCAGCGTTTATGGAACGCGAGTGGTTATCGCCTGAAGGCGGGTTTTACTCAGCACTTGATGCTGACAGCGAAGGAGAGGAAGGAAAGTTTTATGTGTGGTCCAAAGAGGAAGTGAAACAAGTGTTGGGAGAAGATGCAGATTTGTTTTGCGAGTTTTTCGATATCAGCGAAAGAGGAAACTGGGAGCATAAGAATATTTTGAGAATCAATGTCCCCATACAGCCATTCGCATTATTGAAAGGGAGGAAGGTGGAGGAAGTGAACGCAATACTTGAACGCGGAGCCGTGTTGTTGATGAACCAACGGTCGACCCGCGTGCGGCCCCAGCTTGATGACAAAATTTTGCTAAGCTGGAATGCACTTGCGGTTGGATCCTATTGCCGGATGTTTGCAGCGCTGGGCGATGAAGTTTTTTTAGAAAGGGCGGTGAAAACCATGGAGTTTCTTTTGAACCAGTTTAGAGCTGGGCATATGTTTTGCCATACGTATAAGAATGGCGAAGCAAGGCAGCCGGCATTTCTCGATGATTATGCTTATCTGATTCAATCTTTAATATTGTTGCAGGAGGTAAGTTCCGATGCGGGGTATCTGCAAACGGCAAGGGAGTTGACTGAACTGGTCATCCGGGAGTTTGGGGAAGAGGAGACTGGTTTCTTCTTTTATACACATGCCAACCAACAGGATGTGATTTTACGTAAGAAGGAGATATATGATGGTGCAGTTCCGTCGGG
>JACMLR010000336.1 GCA_014379515.1 Chitinophagaceae bacterium | reverse complement strand
TTGGTAAGAAGGAGTTAAGCGAAGACGGGTTGACGGCCATCGACGAATGTACATATAGCCGCGAGGAAATTGAACGTGTAGCCGAACTGGCGTTCCTTTATGCACAGAAACGAAAAGGCAAATTATTATTGGTCGACAAAGCGAACGTTCTTGAAACTTCCCGCCTTTGGCGAAAGGTGGTACAGGAGATGGCAGGTCAATTTCCAAACGTACTTGTTGAATACATGTTTGTTGATAATGCGGCTATGCAGATCATCCTCAATCCGAAACAGTTTGATGTGATCCTTACTGAAAATATGTTTGGCGATATATTAAGTGATGAAGCAAGTGTTTTAAGCGGATCGCTAGGACTATTGCCTTCAGCATCAATCGGAAAAGGGGCAGCATTATTTGAACCAATCCACGGATCTTACCCGCAGGCAGCAGGTAAGGATATCGCGAATCCACTTGGATCCATTTTATCTGCGGCGATGCTGCTTGAACATTTTGGATTGAAGCAGGAAGCTCAACAGGTACGCGATGCCGTTACCTGGACATTGCAGAATAGTTTCGTTACAAAAGATATTGATCCGGTGAATTTTTATTTCACCAGTACGATCGGCGAATTAATCAGTGATTATGTCACAGGTAAAATTCCCGGGGCGATCAATAAGGAAAATATTGAACTCAGAAAGTCAACGATCATTTAATAAATATTTCCTCGACGGCATAGCGGGGAAATAATTTTGCTTGCAAAGCTCTTTTTTTTGAACAGGCGGTTGTATATTCGTTTCACAAAACCTCCATGTCAATGCAACGCATCAATAACATCATTTTCCGAATAGCTGCAATTATTATTGTGGTGGTGGTGATTATTCCTGCTGGTATTGGAGGTGGAAATTTGTAATTTATTCGAACGAAATACAGACCCGCCTCATAAGGCGGGTTTTTTGTTTTACAACTAACAAGAAGAATATGGCATCGTATTACAACGACAAGACTGAAATATTTTTGAACGGCTCCTTTGTAAAGGCAGCTAATGCATCGATCGACCTGTATAGTCAAAGTTTGCACTATGGATATAGTGTATTCGAAGGTATCCGTGCTTACAAGACAATTAATGGTATTACAAAGATTTTCAAAGCAGAGGCACATTTCGACCGGCTCAAGCAATCTGCACTCGCAATGAATATGCCCTACTCATGGACCCGTGATGAATTGATTGCCGCCACATATGAAGTGCTCAAACGAAATAATTTCCAGGATGCTTATATCCGCCCCGTTGTATATGCTCCGGCGAATATGAGTTTTGCAAAAAACGAACAATCATACATTGTTATTGAAGCCTGGGAAATGCAGCCCTTCCTTGGCGATAAATTGCTCAAAGTAATGACCAGCTCCTTTGAACGGCCCAATCCTCGTGGATTTAAAATTCATGCAAAAGCAGGCGGGCATTACGTCAATTCAATCCTCGCAAGCCAGGAAGCAAAGGCACTCGGATATGATGAAGCGTTGTTGAAAGATATGAATGGCTTTATCGCTGAGGGTCCGGGAGCAAACGTATTTATTGAAAAAGATGATGTTTTATATACGCCGACTCTAGGAAATATTCTTCCTGGAATTACGCGCGCAACTGTAATTGAATTGTGCAACGAGATGGGAATCGCGGTAATCGAAAAGCAAATTTCTTCTGAAGAGTTGAGTACGGCTGATGCTGCATTCTTTTGTGGAACTGCTGCGGAAATCATTGGCTGGCAAAGCATCGACGACTATACATTTCCAAAGGAATGGAATAATAGCAGCAGCCGGAAGATACAACTTGCCTATTCCGACAGGATCGTAGAGAAGAACAGTAATGAAAAAAAGCGCACACATCGCGAAGCATCAATAGCATAAGAAGAAATAGAATAATTAAAGAGATAATTAGCAATGGCAGAACTAAATAAATATTCGAAGACATTAACGCAGGACGTAACTCAACCCGCTGCACAAGCGATGTATTATGCGATCGGTTTCAAAGAAGAAGATTTTTCGAAAGCACAAGTTGGTATTGTTAGTATGGGTTGGGACGGCAATCCATGTAACATGCATTTGAACGATCTCGCTACAACCGTCAGGAAAAGTGTGAATGCAACGGAAGGTTTACTCGGATTGCGTTTTTATACAATTGGAGTTAGTGATGGTATTAGTATGGGTACCGATGGGATGAGGTATAGTCTTGTGAGCCGCGATCTCATTGCGGATAGTATAGAAACAAATGCAGGTGCTCAGTACTACGACGCATTGATTACAATTCCCGGTTGCGATAAAAACATGCCCGGATCAGTAATGGCCATGGGCAGACTGAATCGTCCGTCGATTATGTTGTATGGCGGCACAATCGCACCAGGACATTATAAAGGTGAAGATTTGAATATTGTAAGTGCCTTCGAAGCACTTGGGCAAAAAATTGCCGGTAACTTAAGCGAAGCAGATTTCAAAGGGATTGTTCAACATTCCTGCCCCGGCGCTGGTGCTTGTGGCGGCATGTATACTGCCAACACGATGGCCAGTGCAATCGAAGCGCTTGGCCTGAGCTTGCCAAACTCTTCGAGCAATCCAGCATTGAGTACAGAAAAGCAAAAAGAATGCGCAGCTGCCGGTGAAGCAATTAAAGTCCTTCTCGAAAAAGACATCAAGCCACGCGATATCATGACGCGCAAGGCATTTGAAAATGCGATTACAGTTATCATGGTTCTCGGAGGCTCAACCAATGCGGTTTTACATTTGATCGCAATGGCGAAGAGTGTAGACATTCCATTAACCCAGGACGATTTCCAGGCAATCAGTAATAAAATTCCGGTGCTCGCAGATTTCAAACCTTCGGGCAAATACCTGATGGAAGATCTTCATCAAATCGGTGGCGTACCCGCGGTAATGAAATATTTGTTGAAGAATGGACTTTTACATGGCGATTGTATTACTGTAACCGGGAAAACGGTTGCAGAAAATCTCGCCAGTGCCCCAGATCTTAATTTCGATGATCAAAAAATAATTTACCCGCTAGATAATCCGTTGAAAGCTACCGGTCACCTACAGGTGCTTTATGGCAATCTCGCTACAAAAGGAAGTGTGGCCAAAATAAGTGGAAAGGAAGGCGAGCGCTTTAGTGGAACTGCCCGAGTATTCGATGGTGAAAAAGATCTGATTGCCGGTATTCAAAGCGGAATGGTAAAAGCCGGAGATGTGGTAGTGATCAGATACATTGGTCCACGTGGCGCACCCGGCATGCCGGAAATGCTAAAACCT
>JACMLR010000335.1 GCA_014379515.1 Chitinophagaceae bacterium | reverse complement strand
TGGTCACAGTCATTCGATACGGATATTTACAATTCAATTTTCCAAACGGTACCGCGGAATTCCGACTGTTATAGGTCATCAGCTTGAGCCAGGGATGAGCATTTCATGCGAGGTAGTTTTTGCTGTTGTAAACACGATTGCAAGAATGAGAAGGATGCCTTATGCAAACGCACAAACGAAGGTGGTTGGAAGGAGGGGGAGGGAGGGCCCAAAGGGCAAGGAGGAATGATTCTCTACATTTTTGGAAATCGGTGCTGCTCGATTCATACTTTTTTGAAGTGTACCTAATTAATTTTTCATGGGTTTTCAACTTCGCAAAAATGTGTTTTCCCATTGGCGTATTGCCTCAATCTCTTTTATTTCGTAACGCCGTGCACGGGCAACAACATTCTAAAGCAAAAGAAAGTCACACATCATCCGATGCATCTATGGCCAATAAAAAAAGAGGCCGCCTCTGTTGAGACGACCTCTGCTTAATATAACTTACTAATATTCTATTTCACAGAAAAGCGAACAAACTCTCCGTAACCAATCGAAGCCATACCGGTGATTCCCTGGCCAGAGCCAAGGCCAACTAAAGGAAACGCTTCATACTTCTTTGTACCAACATAAAGGTTTGGTGCAAAATCGTAGTTGTCATTCAACTTAAGCGTGTCGCCGAACAGTGTTGCAATTTCAGCGGCAGTTACTGTGAAACTCGTTGGTAAAGACGTCACATCTGTTTTGAAAACTTTTACGCTGGCAGCGACGCCATTTTTTCTAACGACAACATCTACCTTATCGGGCGGTGTTGCGCCAGCAAAAAACAAACTTACTTTGAATTTTCCCGAGAAAGCGGCCTGGTTAGCAAACGCAATGTTTGCCGTAGTGCCGCCAGTTTCGAGATTCGTTGAAACAGCTGGAACCTCCTCGATATTGATTCGATTTGGAATGGCTCCGTCATCTTTGGTGCACGCAGTGAACGCAATAGCAACACCTATTGCAAGTGCCATGAATTTATTTATTTTTCTAATTTTCATAATCTTTTTGTTGAATAAGTAATTAAACAATTAAAGCTGCCAGAATACTTTAAACGATTCAGGAACTTTTTGTGGTGGTGCGTTTGAATTCAAACTGATTTCACCATTACTGAAAGGCAATGACCATGGGTACTTGCGGTCGTTTGATACCGGTGTAATTTTACCATCCGGTCCTGTTACAGTTGTCACCGTTCCTTCGGGCGCTGGCGCGAATAATACAGGGAAACCTGTCCGACGATAGTCAGTATAGTTGTCTATCGGATTTTCGATCCTGTTGATCCATTTTTCGGTGATGATGTATTCCATTTTCTTCGTCGCATTACCAGCATCAAAAGCTGCCAGCACTCCTGCTTTATAAGCGGTAGTTGCGGGCAAGGCTGCAATAGCAGGAACTATTTGTGCAGAACCGGCTGTACCTGGTTTAATGTGGTTGACAATAATATGGTCTACCTGGCCGAAGGACGCATCGAGCGCTTTACCGAAAGCAACTTTTGCATCACCAGGTGCTAGTCCTGCGAGAATCAATTCTGCTTCGAGATACAGACGATCCGCATAAGTAATGAATTCATGCGGGCGTGCACCAGTTCCGGCATTTTGAGCACCGATTGAGTTTATACTCCTGGCAGCACTATCATTAAAGCGACCACCAGTAGGATAAATTCCGAGAAGCGAGTAGGTCTGGCTGTTAGAACCGTCACGACATGGGCCGTTCGAACCAAAAATGATCGTAATAAAACCACCATCACGGTACTCCGTACAGTTTTCAGGAGTTGGATTCACTCCTCCGGGTGCAGATTTTTGATTATAAATATAATAAGGTATGCGGGGGTCTTCAAGACCAGATAAAATGTCCGGATTTCTTCCCTTCATCGTTTCATACAACCAGGGACTGAAAAGTTGGCCACCGCGTTGAGTTGCGTTATAGTCACCAAATGCTGGATGGCGGTCATCGGTGGCACCGATTGGACCATAAGGCATCATGAAACTTTCAGCCTGTGAATTGATCAGGGTTGCTGGTGAGGCAAGCAATGCTGTCACCTGGGTCTTAACGTCCTGAACAAGGCGAACCTGTGTATAGAGTTTTAACTTGAGTGTATTAGCTGCTTTTATCCAGTTGGCAGTATTGCCTTTGTAGATATAATCATCGTTACCAGGCTTTGATGGATTGGGTGTCGTATTGTTGATATCGGCGATACCTTCATCTATTAATGCAAAAAGCTTTGGATAGATATCGGAGCCCTTATCAAACTTAGGTTGTGTAACGCCTTCTTCAAACAAATCGAATTCTGAATAAGGAACATCACCCCAAACATCAACCAACATACTAAAGGTATATGCCTTTAGAATTTTAGCAACACCCGCGTAAACGAAACGGTTTTCGGCTGTGCCGCGTTTGATGATCACATTCAAATTAGAAATTGCGCCATACAAGCCCTCCCAGCCAGATGAACCTGCTCCATAACGATCAGCGCCAACGCGACCAGTTATTTGATGGGTATAAACAGACATTGTATTACCTAAGCCACTACCCAAAGCAAGGTTACCTGCGATGTTACGTTCAGCCGCACTCAGTACAAACGATAACTGTACCGATGACGGCGTTGGGCTATTAAGATTTTTATTGACATCGAGAAACTTTTTACAGCCTGTTCCAACCAGCAGGAACATTAAAGCCGCAAAAAGTTTAATTATATTTTTCTTTCTCATACTTGAAAATTCTTTATGATGTTAGAAAGTTACGTTTAGATTGACACCATATCTTTTTGTACTTGGAGCACCGCCGGTTTCAACACCTTGCGTACCACTTCCTACTACAGAGTTGATATCTGGGTCGAAATGCGTGTACTTAGGAACGTTAGGTGCGAGATACCAAAGATTGCGACCAGTGAATGATACAGTGACACCCGAAACTTTGATTTTGCTTATCACTTTTGCAGGCAAGCTGTACGCGAGCGCTACTTCTCTCAATCTGTAAACTGTGCCATCGAAAACTGCATACTCAAACGCACCATTCGTTGCAAAGCTTGCACCAGTACCAGCAGTGAAGAACAAATCGTTTGTTGTAACTCTCGTTTGATTTTGAACTGTTTTACCATTCACCAACAGTGGTGTATAGTGGTTCAAACCATCGGCACCAACAACCGGAGTTGCGTTACCGTAAATACCAGAGATAACGTTGTTTCTTTCCCGATTTTCAGTATCCTTTGTAACACCTCTTCCGAGCATCCCGTTAATCGTTTCAGAATAGAAGTCACCACCAATCGTTGCGTCAAATAAAACGTTTAACTGAAATCCTTTGTAAGAGAATGTATTGGTGATACCAAGTTTATAATCCGCATTCGGATCGCCAACCATTCCCTGGTTAGGATCGAGGAACGGCATACCAGATGTAGAGTTGATCAGCAATTGTCCATCATCCGAACGAGCGGAATATGATCCACGCAGGTAACCGTAAGGAAGTCCAGCTTCAATCCAGTTAAATCCACCAAGTTGATCTCGCAAAAGTCCGGTAACAAGTTTCTCTACTGTGTTTCTGTTTTTAGTGTAGATACCGCGGATGTCCCAATTGAAATCACGGGTACTAACCGGGCTCAGATCCAATGCAATTTCCCAACCAGTGTTACGGATCTCTCCGAGATTGGTGAAAAATGAGCTATAGCCCGTTGTTTGTGGAAGACCGATCGCATAAATAAGATCAGTAGATCTTTTATCATACCA
>JACMLR010000334.1 GCA_014379515.1 Chitinophagaceae bacterium | reverse complement strand
GTTCGTACCAATGCAGGCGTATTCGATGTTAGCCATATGGGAGAGTTTATTTTAAAAGGCGAACATGCACTGGATTTAATACAACGGGTTACTTCCAATGATGCGTCCAAACTTGTGGCAGGACAAGCACAGTATAGTTGCCTTCCGAACGACGAAGCCGGTATTGTTGATGATTTGCTTGTGTATTGCATCCAGCCGAATAAGGTTTATATGCTTGTTGTCAATGCATCCAATATAGAGAAAGATTGGAATTGGATTTCAAAATTCAATACGAAGAATGCAGAGATGCATAACGTCTCAGAGAAAACCTGCCTGCTCGCCATTCAGGGTCCCAATGCCACAAAAATTCTTCAACCGTTAACGGATCTGGATATTCTAAATCTTAAATATTACACATTTGCAAAAGGAAAATTTGCCGGTGTTGAAAACGTACTCATTAGCGCAACTGGTTATACCGGTGCCGGTGGTGTTGAAATTTATTTCGAGGATAAGGATGGTGATGCTGAAAAGATTTGGGATGCAATTTTCTCAGCAACTGCATCTCAACCTGTAAAGGCCATTGGTCTCGGCGCTCGTGATACCTTACGACTTGAAATGGGTTATTGCCTATATGGAAATGATATTGATGACACCACATCACCTCTTGAAGCAGGCCTCGGTTGGGTAACAAAGTTTACAAAAGATTTTACGGCCAGGCCGATACTCGAAAAGCAAAAAGCCGAAGGGATAAAACGCAAACTCGTTGGATTTGTAATGGTCGACAAAGGCATTCCCCGTCACCATTACGATATCACTGATGCAGATGGCAATAAGATTGGCTATGTTACTTCAGGAACTCAATCGCCTTCTTTACAAAAGGCTATCGGTATTGGTTATGTGACAAAAGAATTTGCGACGATCGATAGCGAAATCTACATCTCGGTACGCGACAAAAAGTTGAAGGCAGTGATTGTGAAATTTCCATTTTCATAGGGCAACAATTTTACCGCTGAGCTCGTTCTTCTTACAGGTCGTTTCCGCTACTTTACTTGCTACGCAAGGATTTGGAACGATTTTTTCTGTAGAAGAAATACATTTATCCAGCTCCTATGCCTGCCATCCACCTAACCACCTTTATTCAAGCGCCCATTCAGCGCGTGTTTGACCTCAGCCGAAGTATCAATCTCCATAAAAAGTCATTTGAACGATCAGGGGAAGTTGCCATTGCTGGTGTTACCTCAGGATTGATCCGGTTGAATGAAACTGTAACATGGCAGGCAAAGCACCTGGGAAAGAAAAGAATCATGAAAATGAAGATCTCCGCAATGGAGTCACCCGTCCATTTTACAGACGAGATGACTGAAGGTGACTTTACAGTTATGAAACACGAACATCATTTCAAACAGGTCGAAAACGGCACCATCATGATCGATCAGTTTTATTTCGAATCACCCTATGGAATCATTGGTAAAGTTGTGAATCAATTCTATTTAACCCGGTATCTTCGCCGTTTATTAGAGAGGCGTAATCTTACAATCAAAGAATACGCGGAATCAAACAAATGGCAACATCTGTTGTAAATACCTGGTAGCTTTTTATGTCTGAATTTAAACCGACGCTTTTTACTTGTTTTTCCCCCAACTTATTGCATTTGTATGATGTCAGCGATACAATCGTTGTAATCATTGACGTTTTTCGTGCAACATCCACGATCGCAGCCGCATTGAAGAATGGTGCCAAATGTGTTATCCCTGTTGATACCGTTGCGAAAGCTGTAGAACTAAGCCGGCAAATAGATGGTATAGCGGCTGGCGAACGCGATGGGAAAATAGCCGATGGTCTTGCTCATGGAAATTCTCCGCTGGAATATCACCCATCATTTATCGAAGGGAAAATACTGGTACTCACTACTACGAACGGAACCAGGCTCCTGCATATGGCGCTTGAAAACGGCGCAGATGCGATCATTACTGGCTCCTTTCCGAATCTCGATGCTGTTTGCAAATATCTTATTGAACAAAAGAAAAATGTATTGCTCGGGTGTGCGGGATGGAAGGATCGTTATAACCTTGAAGACACCCTGTTTGCCGGTGCAGTTATCGAACAGGTTCGAGATCATTTCAGTATCCATTGCGATAGCTCGCTGACAGCAGAATTGTTATATCGTCAGCAAAAGGAACGCCTTCCCGAATTCGTTTCTTCGCTAACCCATTATCATCGGTTGGTTGAGCGATTTGGATTGATCGAAGACATCCGATTTTGCATTACTCCCAATGGGGCAAATGTTCTTCCGATTTACCGGGATGGAAAGCTATTGATCGAACCAACGGTAGCCGTTAGGGAACAGGGATAAGGGTTATCTCATAGATGCGCGATGCCTGACAGGCAGACTGGTTCAAGGTTTTATCGATACTGGCTTTCGGGGGAGGTTCTAAAATTTTGCGCTTTTTCTAAATTACTGTATTATTGTGCCGGAATTGGGCTGGTAAGTAAAAAGCCGACATCTCTCAGACTCATCAGGATTTCCTCATTCCGTTCAAGATAAACTCAAGTCAAACGATTTTTTCATCAAGCAAGATTGGTAGTTGATCCGGTGTTAAACTCTCAAGCATTTTTATGTACGACATTCTGCAACTGAACGACATGCTCGTTCCAGAGCTACTCGATATAGCCGAGCAGTTAAAAATCACGAATTCTAAAAAGTTGGACAAACAAGAACTTATCTATAAGATTCTTGACAAACAAGCCGTGATTGCCAGCTCTGCGAAAAGCGCGCCTGCGGATGATAAAAACACACGCAAACGCATTATTAAAACAACCACTGCGAATTCCACTGAAGAAGCTGATGTTGTGAGTGGTGGTGAGGAAGAAAAAATGAAAAAAGACGTAAAGAAAGACGTAAAGAAAGAGGCGCCGAAAAAGAAAGTAGCTGAAAAAGCAGCCGCTCCTCAAGTGATAAAGAAGCCACGCAAGAAAGCGGATGATCAACCTGAAGCTCCTTCGGAACAACCGGAACATCAGGATGAACAAATGTCTCAGCCGCAGATCAATGGCGAAGAACAACAAGCCGATCAGTCTCCAGAACAAGAACAACAACCGCAGCAAGGAAATAATCAACCTGTTCAACCGGGTGGTCCTCAAAGAAGTTATCCGCAACGTCGCGATACAACTTTTAACATCGAGTTCGATGGTATTATCATGGGTGAAGGTGTATTGGAAATGATGCCTGATGGATATGGTTTCCTTCGCTCCTCCGATTATAATTATCTTTCATCTCCCGATGATGTGTATGTATCACCATCTCAGATCAAGTTATTCGGTTTAAAAACCGGAGATACCGTGCACGGCTCAGTTCGCCCACCAAAAGAAGGCGAAAAATATTTTGCATTACTTAAAGTGGAAACAATTAATGGCAAGGGTCCTGAAGATGTTCGTGATCGCGTGCCTTTCGACTACCTGACACCGTTATTTCCTTTTGAAAAGCTGAATCTGTTCACAGCTCCAAATCATTATAGCACACGGATCATGGATCTCTTTACACCTATTGGTAAAGGTCAACGTGGTCTCATTGTATCTCAACCAAAAACTGGTAAAACAGTTTTGTTGAAAGATGTTGCGAACGCCATCGCGGAAAATCACCCCGAATGCTACCTGATGGTGGTGCTTGTGGATGAGCGTCCGGAAGAAGTTACCGATATGGAACGGAGTGTTAAGGCAGAAGTTATCGCATCAACATTCGATGAACCAGCTGAGAAACACGTTAAAATATCAACGATTGCTCTTCAAAAAGCAAAACGATTGGTAGAGTGCGGACATGATGTTGTTATTCTCCTCGATTCAATTACACGTCTCGCTCGCGCCCACAATACAGTCGCTCCATCGAGCGGTAAAGTATTAAGCGGTGGTGTGGAAGCAAATGCCATGCAAAAGCCAAAGCAATTTTTTGGTGCTGCACGTAAAATCGAAAATGGGGGATCATTAACGATACTTGCTACTGCGCTAATCGATACAGGGTCAAAAATGGATGAAGTTATTTTCGAAGAATTTAAAGGAACCGGTAACATGGAACTCCAACTGGATCGACGACTAGCGAATCGTCGTGTTTTCCCGGCAATTGACCTTGTTGCTTCATCAACACGTCGCGATGATCTTCTTCTTGAAAAAGAAGTATTGCAACGCATGAACCTTCTTCGTGTATATTTAAACGATATGAACACGGAAGAAGCCATGAACGAGTTGTTAAAGCGGATGCGCGGCACAAAGAGCAATGAAGAATTTTTAGCAAGCATGAACAGTTGACTGCCCCGGCGACGTATGGCAGCCAACTAAAATTTATAGAACTTCGAAGCCGCTGACAATTCAGCGGCTTTTTTAACTTTAGGATTTGCCGATCGAACGTTTAAATATTGAACAATTCCTTCAGCTGGCAACTAATCATCTCATTCTTGATGTTAGGTCACCGGCCGAATTTAATCATGCACATATTCCCGGAGCGTACTCAGTTCCGCTTTTCTCCGATGACGAACGCAAAGTGGTAGGTACAGCTTACAAACAACAAAGTCGCGAACAGGCAATTAAAGTCGGGCTCGACTTCTTCGGGCCTAACATGCGGAAGATCGTTGAACATGTTGAGAGCCTTGTTAATAATCATTCGAATACAAATAAGGACAATGCAAAAAAACATGTGCTTGTTCATTGCTGGCGCGGCGGAATGAGAAGCGCAGGAATTGCCTGGCTGTTGGATCTGTATGGCTTTAAAGTTTCCACACTTGTTGGGGGTTATAAAAATTACAGGCAACGCATCGTTCAATCATTTTCTTACAAATACAATTTTAAAATATTGGGTGGTTACACAGGTTCCGGCAAAACTTATGTAATTGAAGAGCTGGCAAAACTTGACGCCACTGTAATTAACCTTGAACAACTCGCCAATCACAAAGGATCTGCTTTCGGTAATATCGGAATGCCATCGCAACCCAGCCAGGAAATGTTTGAAAACTTCCTTGGAGAGGAACTTATCAAGTATTCAGTCACCCGATCTATAATAACTGAAGCAGCACCAGTCGATTTATCTGCCGAACCAAAATGTATCTGGATTGAAGACGAGAGTCAACGAATAGGATTAATTAATTTGCCTGTGCCCTTTTGGAAACAAATGCGAGAATCACGGATATTCTTTCTTGACATTCCTTTCGAGAAAAGAGTAGACCATATCACCGATGAATATGGCAAGCTGGATCAACAACGAATGGAGGACGCGATCATTCGCATTCAAAAACGACTCGGTGGATTGGAAACTAAAACCGCATTGCAACATCTTCGTGAAGGTGATATCAGATCATGTTTTAGCATTCTTCTCAAATACTACGACAAATGGTATTCGAAGGGATTAGCAAACCGAGACGGACTCGATCAGCTATTAGTAACAATCCCTGTTGATGAGGTTTGTGCATCAGCTAATGCCAAAAAAATTCTTGCGCAGCAATAAAATATTTTTATGCAAACTGAAACGAATGTCAAGTTAACGCAGTACTCGCACGGAGCTGGTTGTGGATGTAAAATTTCCCCAAAAATCCTTGAGCAAATATTGTCGGGAAGCCTTGCAATGCCAGATAATAAAAATCTTTTAGTGGGCAACCACAGCAAAGATGATGCTGCCGTATATGATCTTGGAAACGGCACAGCCTTAATTTCCACAACCGACTTTTTTATGCCGGTTGTGGATGATCCTTATGAATTCGGTCGTATTGCAGCAGCAAACGCAATCAGCGATGTATATGCAATGGGAGGCAAGCCACTACTTGCAATTGCGATTCTGGGTTGGCCAGTCAATAAGCTTGACCCTTCCGTTGCACAACGTGTAATTGAAGGGGGCAAAAGTATTTGTGTTGAAGCAGGCATTCCGCTCGCTGGAGGCCATAGTATCGACTCACCCGAACCGATTTTTGGTTTGGCGGTAAATGGTCTTGTGTTTGTCGGCAACGTTAAACAGAATAATACAGCAAAGGCTGGTGATCTGTTATACCTGACTAAGCCACTTGGTGTAGGGATATTGACAACTGCAGAAAAGAAAGGGATACTTAAGGCCGCGCATCAGGGAATTGCAGCTAAGCAAATGATGCAACTCAACAAAATAGGAACGGAACTGGGTGAACTTCCATTTGTAAATGCAATGACAGACGTCACAGGTTTTGGCTTATTAGGTCATCTTGCTGAAATCGCTGATGGCAGCAACCTGACCGCGGTGTTGCCGAACATGTCATCGATTCCATTAATTACCGACGATCTTCAATACTATATTGAGCAAAAATCAATTCCTGGTGGGACGCTGCGCAACTGGGACAGTTATGGGCATAGCATTGCAATCGCCTCAAATCTGACAGCAACAGAAGAATCAATTAAAGCAATTCTTGCCGACCCTCAAACAAGTGGTGGCTTATTAATTTCCGTAGATCCTGCGGAAAAATCGGAAGTTGAATTATTGTTTGGGGAATATGGAATCCACAGCAATGGACTGATCGGATATATGAAACCACGCGACCAGTATTCAGTTGTTGTTGGCGAGTAAGCAAAGCAGCTAGGCAGATTGAATCTTATCAATTCGTACTGATAACTTATGATCTTTATCGGTCACTGTATCGCCCGCATCATGCGTACTTAACCAAATCTCAACTTTATTGTAAACGTTCGTCCATAGTGGATGATGGTCCATCTTTTCTGCTTCAAACGCTACTCTTGTCATAAAAGCAAACGCTTCTGAAAAGTTTTTAAACTCAAACTTTTTATACAGGCTGTTTTTCTCAGTAGTCCACATCTTCGAAAATTAAATGGTTAACAATTAGAATATCAAATGTCCCTTATTGCGAATTTTTTCGTTGGTTAGTTCGATCACCAGTTGCACACCATGTATGGTTTTGATATTACTGACGATGCTGCCTAGAAAATCTGAACTAACTAAATCTCCTTTTAACAGCCATAGATAGTCGAGGTGCTTGAATTCCGGCAGGAGGTATTCGCCATCAAATTGATTTTTGTACAGGTAATGAACAAGACTACTATTAGGTTGCCGATATTCGAAAATCTGAAAGTAGTAATGTCGCTGTTTACGGTAGAGCTGAATTTCAATTTCATTGTTTATTCTGAAATCAAATCGTAGCGAGTGATTGATATGCCAGCAAAACTGATAATCTTTTATTGGAGACACAATACCTAACAGATGAGTTTCTTCAAAAAAATCATCTGCAAGGTCATCCAAATCCAGCTTCAATTTCATACTATAATATTTCGCATGAAGAAAGATTAGAACTGTACTTCAACCTCTGTAACCTCTGTGCCGCGTTTGTATTTGACCTTTGTCTTATCGCCTTTCTTAAACTTCGACAAGGCCTGCATATATGTTTCTACCGAAGAAGTATTAAAATCTCCCAACTGAACAATCACATCACCGGTTTTTAGACCTGCCTTTTGTGCAGGGCGATTATCACTCACGCCATCCACCCGAACACCAATTCCGGAAAAAGTATAATCAGGCATGATGCCCATTGAAACGCTGAATCTGGCTGAGGTTGTAGTTTGCGTTTCGCGCGTTTTAGTAAATGCAAGTTTGTTCTGCGATTTTACATTTGCAATCAATGTAGCAATATATTTCACTATCTGTAATTGCCCGCCGTAGTTTACTTTTTCAAAATCATCCGACGGTTTGTGATAATCTGTATGAAGGCCGGTAAAGAAAAATAACACTGGAATGTCTTTCCGATAAAAGGAGGTATGATCACTTGGGCCCGTTCCGCTCGAATCAATTTTGATGTTGAAATATGGTTTGCGTTCTTTTACTTTAAACATATCACCAAAGGTTGGCGACGTGCCTATACCGCCAATGGTGAGTGCTTTACTGCTGTCATTCAATCGGCCAACCATATCCATGTTGATCATATAGCTCACCTGTTTCAAATCGACCGTTGGGTTATCGGCAAAGAATTTTGAACCATTCAAACCAAGCTCTTCACCGGAAAAAGCAACGAACAGAAAATTTGATTGCGGAGATTTGTTTGTTTTAAGCATCCGGGCCAATTCAATTAACGCTGCGGTTCCGCTCGCATTGTCATCAGCCCCATTATGGATTTGTTTTTCACCTGTGCGGAACATGCTATTGCCATCTTCGCCATAGCCAAGATGATCGTAATGCGCACCAAGCACGACCGTAGTGTTTGCGCCATTATCAATATAACCAACCACGTTGTGGCCTAAGCGTTTCTTATCACCAATATCTGTTTTCAACTTAACATCCAGCGTAGCTTCGTGATCCGACAGATATTTTTTGCTTGCGCTTGAAGTAACATACAAAACGGGGATGGAAACCGTTTCTACCTTCTCTTTTCCATTGAACCGAAGACTGTCAGGTATTGATGAACTATTGAAGAGAATCAAGGCTGAAGCTCCCTTTTCAGCAACAGCGTTTGCTTTTGTACGTAAGGCCTCCGGGAGGTCGAAATGCGGATTTTCTTTATTTTCTTCGAGGATATCTTTCAGGTCGACAAACCAGGGAACGTTTCTTTCCGCAAGCGACATTGAAACAGCTGCTTCAGAACTTTTGTTGGCGCTTATGATCAGTGGAAAAAAATCAGTGTCGAGTTTAAGGTCGTGGTCATTGATCAGAAGACGAGTAGTTGGATTTACCTGCTTTCCTTCATTTATTTCAAATGGTTGATACCAGGTTTGTGTTCCTTTTGGCTGGAGGCCGGCCGATTGAAATTGTGCCGAAATATATTCCCTTGCCAGTTTCTCACCATTAGTGCCCGCACGTCTGCCTTCCAACTTATCTGAAGCAAGAAAGCGAACATGCGCTTGAAGATTGGTAAGCGTTGCCTTATCCGCTTTTTTCAATTTCTGAGAAAAAGAAACAAATGAAAACGGGACTAGAAGCAATAATAGAAGGCAACGCACTGACATATTTGAGGGTGTTAAGTTGTGACAAAGGTATACTGTCAAATGGTATACCGGCTTTTGTTAGAAAGAATTTACAATAAAATGTCTTCAAGATAAGTTCCTTAAACTTGTCAAATTTTATATTTGATCTGGGTTCAAATCCTCGAGAATTCCTTTCCTGAAACTCGCCTTTTTTCCTTTACTTTTGTCAATTGCCCTTTCCGGAGTGGCATTGCCCAACAGAATGATACGCAGGCTCGAAATGCCCTCCCTGCAAACCGAAAACCAAATTGAATGGCCTTACCGCATCTGACAAAATATGTGTACACTCATGGTACGGATGAAGTGATTCGTCGTGGGAAAAAAATTCATGCAATTGGATATGTTGAACTGGTAGATTTTGATGATTTGCTCGATTCAGTAACGTTTCGGGTTAAGGATGATAGCTATGCAACCTATTACAAAGTACACATTCAAAAATTCAAAGACCCACGTTCCCTTTCTCTTCGTTGTGCATGCCCATATAACCTTGGTGATATTTGTCGCCATGAGGCAGCATCGTTGATTCAGCTACAGGAAATGCTTGACCGAAATCTGCTTAAGACAGAAGACGTCACCTATGATCAGAAGCATACGGTCGTGAAAATGAAGATCATTGATCTCAAAACACTTCGCTTGCTTTGTTCTCCAGCAAGCTATGAGGAAGCCGAAACCTATCTTCGGACGCAGCGTGCTGATATAGAATATGCGAAAGATGAAATGGTGAAAGCAACAGTGACCATTGACGATACGCCCTATCCCGTTGTTGTTCGCAAAAATGAAGAGAGAAATTTTGATACGAGCTGTAATTACGACGATAAACAACATCCGCTCTGCTTACCTAAGGTGATTGTGTTTCTTCAATTATTGAATTCATACGGGCCATATTATTTCGATTCAATTCGAAATTGGGATAAAGAAAAGAATAAGCTACTTGAAGCGTACGGTTATTCCCTGTCAGACAACCTTGAAGGCAAATTCGAATTCACATACAAAGAAGGAAAACCTTTTCTTCGCGTACTTGATAATACGATCAAACGCGTTACACCACAGGATCTCAATAAACCACGGTTCAAACTTCCTGAGCCGGAACCGACGCTTGTTGCGGAATCGCTTGATGAAATGAAACCTGCTGGTCCGTCACAAAGAGTTGGTATCGTTTTTAATTTCAACACCCTTGTTTATCCCGGGTTTGCAGTTGACGCCGTTACCGGACAAACAAATGATGAAGGAACCGCATTTGTCGGTAAAGTTGAAAAACTTGACCTCAGTAAGTTTATCTCGGTGGAAGGTTATAATGAATACGACCAATTACTTGTGCCTGCTCTTCGTAAGATGCACGAAACAGAAGTAACAAAATACCTCAATCGCAATTCACCATTTAGCGGCATATGGGAAAATATTATTCATCATGAAGAAGATGATTTGCCAGAAGATACGAAGGCATTGATGGTAGAATATCTTCATCCTAAATTAAAAAAGTTAATAGCCGAAGTTGCGATTAGCCCTTTTGTTTATTATCTCGATAATAAAAAGCCATTCAAGACAGACAACCTGAAGATCCTCGGTATGGCGGTCGACTTTATCACTCCCTATTTTAAAGTCACCACAGTAAAAAATACATATGAAATTGAATGCCGCGCAAAACTGAGCGGCCGTGATGTTTCCATTACCGAAAACGCTATCAACAGTAGTCTTCTTTTTTTCTATGAAGAAAATTTGTACCTCTGGGAAAAAGCGGAAGACGTAAATCTTGTAATGAAGTTTTATGCCAAAGGTAAACTTGTAATCAACAAATCAAATTGGCAGGAACAGCTTACACAATTTGTTTTACCGCTAACGCGGGAATACCATGTTGAGTTTGATTCTGTGATCGTAAGTGAAATAAAGGACGGTGATCCTGAGAAGCGAATCGTGCTCCAGGAGAAAGGTGATTATCTCGTATTCCAACCATTGTTCTCTTACAAAGGATTTGAAACGCGACCTGGCGGGAAAAATGAATTGATTATTCCTGACGGTGATCGTGTAATGGTTGTTCATCGGAATAAAGAGAAGGAATTGCAATTCATGCAGAAGCTTGAAGGGCTGCATTCAAATTTCATTCGGCCTGAAGGCGGAAATCAATTGGCATTAAAAGGATCAGATGTTTTACGTAACAACTGGTTTTTTCTTTTTGTAGATGCCATGCGTGATATGAAAGTGCCGGTTTTTGGTCACGATGCGTTGAAAAATTTTAGATTTAACACTGCAAAGCCACAGACGAAAATTCATATCAGTAGCAATACAGATTGGTTTGATGCGCGAGTCGACATCCTGTTCGGCGATCAGAAAGTAACGATTGCCGATGTGAAAAAAGCATTGGCGAACAGGCAACAGTTTGTTCCGCTGGGAGATGGAACATTGGGAATTTTGCCAGAAGAATGGATTAAGAAATACTCTTTGCTATTTCGGGTTGGAGAAGGAAAGCAAAATCAGTTGAAGCTTTCGAAATATCATATGAGCGTTATCGACGAATTGTACGATAACAGGAGCGAAGAAGAATTGGTGGTAAAACTGGAAGAAAAATATCAACAGCTTCGAAGCTTCAATAAGATCAAAGAAATACCGGTGCCGGAACACCTTGTTCCAATCCTTCGACCTTACCAGGAACACGGCTATCATTGGCTGAACTACCTGTCGGAAGTAGGTTGGGGCGGGATTCTTGCTGATGACATGGGTCTGGGTAAGACAGTGCAAGCGCTTTGTTATATGCATTATTTCAAAGCCACTCACGGCAAACTGAATGCATTGGTTGTTTGTCCAACCACCCTGATGTTTAACTGGGAAAATGAAATAAAAAAATTCACTCCAGCCCTCACTTACCATATTCATCATGGTGGTGAGCGTACAAGATCAAAGGAGCAGTTTCTTCAGCCAAATGTTATTATCACAACCTACGGAACATTGCGAAGCGATATTAAATTACTTGTAGATATTCCGTTCGATTATGTTGTATTGGACGAATCCCAGGCGATAAAAAACCCATCGAGTAAAGTCACGAAGGCTGCGTCATTGCTGAATGCAAAAAATCGTTTGTGCTTAAGCGGTACTCCATTGCAAAATAATACGTTCGACATATTTGCGCAGATGAATTTCTTAAATCCAGGTATGCTGGGTAGCATGGAATTTTTCCGCCAGGAGTTTTCTATACCGATCGATAAATTCGGCGAAGCCGATCGGAAAGATCACTTAAGAAAATTGTTGTACCCGTTCATTCTTCGTCGTACAAA
The DNA here is from genome assembly GCA_014379515.1 of Chitinophagaceae bacterium. Lineage (GTDB taxonomy): Bacteria > Bacteroidota > Bacteroidia > Chitinophagales > Chitinophagaceae > Endoryza. The sequence goes on along the minus strand of JACMLR010000334.1, from coordinate 9,199 downwards.
AGAGCAAGTCGCGAAGGATCTGCCGGAAAAAGTGGAAACAATTCTTTTTTGTGAGATGCAGGAGGAGCAACGTAATATTTATGATGCCTACCGAAACGATTTTCGCGATAAAATTCTTGGAACGATTGAATCCAACGGTATTAATAAATCGCAATTGACCATCCTCCAGGGATTGATGAAGCTTCGCCAGATATGTGACTCGCCTTCGATTATGAACGAAACCGAGAAATTTCCAAATCACTCTATTAAACTGGAAGAAATTGGTCGTGAGATTTCAGAGAACATGGGAAATCACAAGGCACTTATCTTTTCTCAGTTTCTCGGAATGTTGGCGCTTATCAAGGAGAAATTGAAAGAGCTTGAAATCGATTTTGAATATTTTGATGGAAGCACCACGGCGATCGAACGCGAACGTGCGATTCAACGATTCCAAAATGATGAAAACTGCCGCGTCTTCCTGATTTCATTAAAAGCTGGTGGTGTTGGGTTAAACCTCACTGCGGCCGACTATGTATATATTGTTGACCCATGGTGGAATCCAGCGGTTGAGCAACAGGCAATCGACCGGACCCATCGCATTGGCCAAACGAAAAACATTTTTGCCTACCGAATGATCTGTAAAGACACAATCGAAGACAAGATCATCCAACTCCAGGAAAAGAAGAGATTGCTGGCTAAAGACCTCATCACCGATGATGAGGGCTTTGTGAAAAGTCTCACTCGCGAGGATGTTGAATATTTGTTTAGTTAGAGCTCCGCTTGTCCTCGAATCTCACCCTCTAAGGGTTTTATACCCCATCATTTAATTTAAATCGGCGCCTCAACAAGTTTTGGGTTGTCTCGGCGTCCAATGCCCTAGTTACACCCCCCACATAATTATGAAAAAGATCTGTTTTATATTGAGCGTGTTGATATTAGGAGTTGTTTCTCAATCCATGGCGCAAAAAGCAATAGGAGTCGTGAAAGGCAAACTAGCAGACACGGTCAAAAAGGAATCACTGGCTGCTGCAACGGTAACTATTATGAATCCCCGCGATTCATCACTCGTTACCTACACATTGGCAAACGACAAAGGCGAATTCCAGGTGCGTGATCTCGATACCGGTTTGTACAAATTGATGATTAGTTTTTCCGGGTACGATACGTACTCAAGAAATTTCAGCATCTCCGCAGATTCCTCGGAAATTGATTTCAGTACAATTTATATGGATCGTAGTGGTACGACCCTCGAGCAGGTAGTTGTTGCGGGTCCCCCAATCATCATCAAAAAGGATACGGTTGAATTTAGAGCAGATGCGTTTAAAGTGAAACCGAATGCCAATGCAGAAGATGTATTGAAGAAGATACCTGGAATGCAGGTTGATAAAGACGGTAATGTTGTTGCACAAGGTGAAAACGTTCAAAAGGTATATGTTGATGGAAAGGAGTTTTTTGGAACAGACCCGAAACTTGCAACAAAAAACATTACGGCTGATATGATCGAGTCGATCCAGGTGTTCGATGATATGAGTGACCAGGCTAAATTTACAAAGATCGATGACGGTAGCCGGGCGAAAACGATTAACATCAAACTTAAAAAAGATAAGAAAGCGGGATATTTTGGCCGCTTAATGGTTGCTGGTGGTACTGACGAACGTTATGAAACAACACTCAGCTTCAACAAATTTAAAGGTGACCAGCGTTGGTCCATCCTGGCCGGCTCTAATAATATTAATAAATCAACATTTTCTTTTAATGATGTAGTGGGTGCTGCTGGCGGTTTCGGTTCGCGTGGTGCTGGCGGAATCGGCGGTGGTGCTGGTTTCGGTGGTGGCGGCGGTGGCCGAATGGTAGTTGGTGGTGGAGGTTTCGGCGGCGGTGGCAGCGGTATCAATCGTGCGTCAAATGCTGGATTAAACTACTCAAACAAGTTCGGTGGAAAAGTAGACCTGCAAGCGAGTTATTTCTTTTCTGAAAGTAATAACCGCAACGAGAGAAGCAGTCTGCGTCAAATGTTTTTTCCAAACGATTCAACAGCAAATCAAAGTTCTGATAGCAGATCTAATAATATAAATCAGAATCATCGCTTAAATGTTCGGCTGCAGTACGAGATTGATTCAAACAATTCAATTCTATTGACCTCAAACTTTACAACGCAGCATTCTGAAACTCATAGCTTCGATACTACCACAACAATGTCTCAAACTCCGGGATTGACGTATAAGGCGCTATCCGGAAGTTCTATTAACGACAACGAGCGGAATGGTATGAATGCAAATAACAATATTCTCTTCCGGCATAAATTCGGAAAGATGGGGCGAACGTTTACACTTGGATTGAATAATTCAATGAGTCGCTCAGAAGGAAACGGAACAAACTTCTCACCATATACATTTTATAACCCTGATGGAACGGTTTACTTTGTTCGCAACCAGGATTTAGTATCTGAGCAGGAAACAAAAAGCCAAAGCAATGTTGTGAGTGGTTCTTATACAGAACCTGTGGGACCCAATAAACTGGTTGAGTTTAACTACGCATATACTAATCGTCAAAATACATCCGACAGGAAAGTGTATGATTATAACAACTCAAGTGGTAAATACGACCAGATTAATTTGGCACAAACAAATTATTTCGAAAACGATTTCCTCGCGCATCGCGGTGGAATTAACTTCCGGGTGCAAACGAAAGCATACAATTGGCAAATCGGTGGAGCAGTTGAACAGTCTGAATTAATCAGTCGCAGCTTACGAGCACTGACAGGAAAAGATACAACTGTCCGCCAGTCGTTCGTAAATTTCTTCCCAACGGCCAACTTTCAGTATACCTTCAAACAAGGAAAGAATCTTCGGTTCCGTTATAACGGCCGTACCAATCAGCCAAGCATTTCCCAATTGCAGGATGTGCCCGACTACAGCAATCCTTTGCAAATCGTTACCGGTAACCCGGCGCTGCAACAGGAATTCTCCAACAATCTTAATTTGAACTATAGCTCATTTAATATGGCGTCGTTCAAATTCTTGAATGTGAACTTAAGCTACAATAACACCAATAATAAAATCGTCAACAGCATCGAAACCATCGGTAATGGTATTCAGTTGATCAGACCTGTGAACCTTGACGGTGCAATGAATATGAACTCATTCGTTACACTCGGATTGCCGCTTCGGACAATGAAGGGAAGCAATTTCAACTTCAACAATAGCATTCGTTTCAACAAGGATGTGAGTTTGCTGAATAAATTGCAGAATACTACAAAAGCTTTAGTAATAAGCCAGTCGGTTGGTATCAACCTGGATTTCAAACAGAAAGTCAACTTCGGCGTAAATGCCAGCCTTGCATATAATGACGTACGTTATTCTCTTCAAACTGGAACTGTTAGCAGAAACCAGAAGTATTATACGCAAACCTATTCTGCCGACTTCAGTTATATGGCGTTGAAGAACTTTACAATCCTTACTGATTTCGACTACTATATTAATACCGGCCGTGGTGAAGGATTTAACCAATCTATTCCAATGTGGAATGCGAGCATTGCCCACCAGATATTCAAAAAGAGAAATGGCGAGCTGAAGTTTTCTGTTAACGACTTATTGAATCAGAATCAGGCAATCGCGCGAAATGTTGGCGACAACTATATTGAAGACACAAGATCACTGGTGATCAAAAGATACTTCATGCTAACGTTCACTTATAATCTTAGTAAAGGACAACAACAACAGCGTGGACCACAAATGCCTGCAGGCATGGAGCGCCGGATCCAGCGTACTTTCAGAGGTTAATACTTTTATATAAATATTTCAAGGAGGCTTCGGCCTCTTTTTTTGTTCCAGCCCACCAATAAAAAAGCCCCGCCGAATAAGCAGGGCTGAGCACATACATTTTGTGGTTTCAGAGGTAAGTGCTGATTATAGTAAGCAAAAATTAATTAATTCGGCTTGCGTTTCGCGTAAGAGGTATTGCTGATCGATGATTGACCGACCATAATTACAGCAAACACACTTTTAATGAAACGAGTGAGATTGGAAGAAGGACGATAGATGTCTTTACAGATCTTCGTGCGGTGCGTATCGTAAAACATTGAGTTGCGGTGCATGATATTGGATTTTACAGGTTTAAGGTCGATTTGTACCAACTGTAACGTGTATGGATAGCAAATATTGTACCTCGAACCTAAGTATTTTTCCTATTGCAGGCGAGCGAGGTTTTTTATAGATTTATTACCAAATCTACCGTATGAAAACCGTCCTCATTATTTGTTTATTCGCAACATCAGCTGCAAATGCTCAAGGTGTCTTCAGTAACAAAACGAACACGGCACTTCAACGCGTGATCGAGGATTACCCTAACAATTTCAGAAACATCAAAGGTGATCGCATTGCGGCTAATCAACAATCGATCGATTATCATTCTAAGATTAATGTACCCGGCGCATCCGCAACCGTGGTAACGGGATATATGATCAATAAGGCAGAATCTTATTCATGGAAGTCTGATCTTTTCACCTCAACCAGTTTCCAGGATAGCGAACAACGATTCAAAGAAGTTTACAACAATATCAAGAACACGATTATTAAGATGGACGGATACCCGGCATTCATTCTTAATGGAAACTACGAGTATCCAGCGCAGGAGAAAAAAGCGACTACAATTGCATTTCAATTGCTACCTGCCTCGCCAAATCTTCAGCAGCTTAAAGTGGAGCTTAGCCTGATCGACTCCGACCAGGGTTGGAAAATTATTTTAAACGTATACGACAAAGAATCATCTGTTTCCGCAGTGGCGCAACTGAATTGATGTAATTCATTAACGTTCATTAACATTAATGAAAGCCTGCTTAACTTAGTTTGCTATGCAGTAAGAATACTTTCGTAATGAAAGGAATTCAACTGCAATGAAAAAATTATACTTTGTTCTCTCGCTTACAATCCTCAGTTTAAGCCTATCGGCACAGCGAAATGGCGTCATCCGGGGAATCTTAATAGATACAATCGCTAATCAACCTGTAAGCGGTGCAACGCTCACCATCATGCATCGCAAGGATTCAGCGCTTGTAAGTTTCTCAATGACCGATAACAATGGCCGGTTCGAAATGCGTGGCCTCACCGATGGTGATTACCGGTTATTAATCACACATATCAATTACCATAACAGTCATAAGTATTTTTCAATCAGGGACGATAAACGAGAGATCGACCTTGGAAATGTAACCGTATACGATGCGGCGAAAGTGCTTGCAGAAGTCGTTGTAACGGCGGAAGCGCCACCAGTCACGATGATCGCCGATACAATTCAATATAATGCGGGCTCATTCAAAATACAACCGAATGCAAGCGTTGAAGACTTATTGAAAAGACTTCCCGGCGTCAAGGTAGAAAGGGACGGAACAGTAAAAGCGCAAGGAGAAAAGGTTGCAAAGGTTCTTGTTGATGGAAAGGAATTTTTCGGCAACGACCCGAAAGTTGCAACACGAAATTTACCTGCGGATGCGATCGATAAAGTGCAAGTTTACGATAAACAAAGTGACCAGTCCCAGCTAACAGGATTCGATGATGGAAACAGTGAAAAGACAATCAATCTCAAATTAAAAAAAGATAAAAAGAAAGGACTGTTTGGCAAAGCAACAGCCGGAGGTGGCACTGATGGTCGATATGAAGGCCGATTCAACGTGAATTCATTCAAAGGAGCACGGCAGTTTTCCGCAATCGGTATGGGAAATAATAATAATGCTGAAGGGTTCTCCTTTTTCGATATGCTGAATTTCAGTGGAGAGCTGAATCGTTTACGACAAGGTGGAAACGGAGGCAACGTCAGTATTTCTTTAAGTACATCTGACGGTCCCATGGGAGGAGCAAATTCCGGAACGGGAATTAATACAACGAGAGGCGGAGGCGTTAATTATAATAACATCCTTGGCAAAAAAACAGACTTCCAAAGCAATTATTTTTATAGTCACTATAATCCCTACACAGAAAAGCAATCAGCGCGGCAGTACTTTCTTTCTGATTCATCTTATTTCACCAATCAACATAGTGTTACCGACAATCGAACAAATAGCCATCGCGTGAATATGTCGGCTGACATCATTATTGATTCTTTCCATTCACTCAAGATCTCGCCTTCATTTGGCTACCAGGAGAACAATCAAAGTTCATTTAGCCAATACGAAAATCGATCTGAGCTTGGGCAACTAAGCGTTGCAGGTTCCAGCCGGAATCTTTCAGAAAATACGGGTATGAATTTTCGAAATGATCTCTTGTTTCGGAAACGATTTCGCCGAAGAGGACGAACATTTTCAATCAGTCTTCAAAATAGTTTTAATAGCACTGAGGGCGAAGGATCACTTCAATCCATTAATAAGTTTTATAATCACCTTAATGGAAACGCTGTGCGGAACGATTCTATCAACCAGCAATTTTCAACAACGGGCAAACTGAATGGATACACGGCAAGGGCTGTTTATACCGAACCCATTTTTAAAAAATCGTTACTGGAATTTAGTATTGGTAAGAGTGATACACGGAGTTTGGCTGAGAAAGAAACGTTTGACTACAATCCTCAAACTAATAAGTTTGATCGCGTAAATTCATTTTTGTCGAATGATTTTGAGAACAGGTACGGCTACACCCAAGGCGGTTTTAGAATTAGAAGCCAAAAGAAGAAATTCAATTATGCGCTTGGTGTGAGCTGGCAACAGGCGGAACTTGAAGGCAAAATCATTTCTGGAATTAAGGACTCCGTCATTGCCAAATCATTCAATAACCTTCTCCCCAATGCGAGGTTTCAATATAATTTCACGCGGTACCAGAACCTGGTTATGAACTATATGACAAATACAAACCAACCATCGGCATCGCAGTTGCAACCAGTACCGGATATCAGCGATCCATTGAATGTGTCTGTTGGAAATCCTGATCTTCAACAAGAGTTTGTACATATGATGCGTTTGCAGTTTACGAGCGTTAATCCATTTAAAAATAGAAACCTCTTTCTGTTCCTGATTTTATCCAAGACCGAGAATAAAATTGTGAATAGTGATGTTATTTTAAATGGAATCAAGACATCAACACCAACAAATGTGGATGGTGTTTATAATATGAGCGGAAATATTAGTTTGGGATTACCGGTACGGCCATTAAAAGGGAATGTCAATTTTAGTAATAACGCAAATTATTTTAGAAACAAACAGATCGTGAACGGCACGATCAACACAAGTAATACGTTTACGACCGGCCCGGAAATCCGCCTGGATATGTCGCCTACAAACGAGCTTAATCTATCGGTTGGCGCTGGTCTCAACTACAACAATACCAGGTATTCATTACCGTCGGCGCGGGATGCTGAATACTTTTCACAGCAGTACAATGCTGAACTTGACTGGAAGCTGCCTAAGAATTTCTACTTCGCGACTGATTTTGTTTATACGATCAATAATCAGCTTACGAGCGGTTTCAATGCAAAAATTCCTTTTTGGAATGCAAGTGTTAGCAAGCAATTCCTTCGTTTTAACAGGGGCGAATTAAAATTCCGGGTGTATGACCTGCTTAATCAGAACCTGGGTATTAGTCGTACCAGTAACCAGAATTACATCGAAGATGTGCGTCAACGCAATTTGCGTCGGTTCTTTATGCTCACCTTTACGTATAGCCTTAATAAAAACGCAATTACGCAAAGTGACGGTGGCGGCGGCAGGGTGATTATGCGGTAATGATTTCCGCTCAATCATAGTTTGATATTATCAATTGTCGAAGATGTTATCGCGCCCCTGCAGGGCTTTACAAAATATTTATACATCATTCGATGGGCTATCACCGATAGCTATCACATCGTGCCCTTCCCCGACTGAAACCAGACTATTAATGAAGATCGGTTTCCTTGCTGTCCGTAAATCATAATGCTATCCAAACAATTCTTAATGAGAAATCAAAAAAATTATGCCGATAATCTTCTTCTTCACGCCCTGGAAGGGCAAAATATAATAGCGATGGGCGATAGCCCATCGTCGAGGAATAATAAAGCATACAGCCCTGTAAGGGCGGGATAATGTTAATGAATAACACCTTGCAGTATCCCATGAAGACTGAAACTTTATGTCCAAACATAGCTCTCGTTGTACTCCACCCGATTCTCAATCAAAAAGGCACGATACTCTTCCTGAAACGTTATTTTCCGATGATGGATATGTTGGTTTTCAATATAGGAAGCTATCGTATCAACAACATTGGAGCCAACAGAAAAGGCGCCGTAACCATCTTGCCAATACAAATTATTGTACTGCTCCCCTTTGCCTTTAACCCACCTGGAAGAATCCATTTTCAACTCCTGTACCAACTTTGTAATCGGTAGTTGCTTAGAAAGCATACACAAAGCGTGTATGTGATCAACATGCCCGCCGACTTTTATCGCTTTACAATTAAGATTGGTAACGATCCCTACTAGATACCGATGTAGTTCACCTTCTATTGCGCTATTAATTAGCGGTTCCCGATTTTTAGTGCTAAAAATGATGTGGGTGTATATATTGACTAGCGATTGTCCCATGATGTTATTGTGCCGATTTCGGCTTTTAGAAAGTTTGGTATCTATTCGATGTGCAATCGTCCATGGCTATCACATTGCACTCATTCCACGTTGGTAAAGAATACTATCTCGAAATTATCATTCTAAAATGTGAAGCGAACCGTTATTACCTCTGGAAATACCAGGTTTTTCCTTGAGGGACAAAACAGTTTGTTGGAAATGTAGATATGAATTTGCTATTTGAGAAGGCACTCGATGTACCCATTCATGGTTGCTACGAAAAGGAATATATATTTACGCATCCTCTATTTTTCTAATTGATTATCCCGCCCCTTCAGGGCTTAACCTTCCTCCATTCGCCAACGATGGGCTATCGCCCATCGCTATTGTATTTTGCCCTTTCAGGGCGTGAAGAACGGTTACCCAATGTTGTTTGTTGATGGATAGTTTTGAATTGCTCGTGAATAGTTCTTTTCAAGGTCGAACTCCATATAGTGAAATTAGAAAAATGTTGGAGCGCAATTAATTGATTTACGCCGTCTCTATTTTTTCTAATTGATTATCCCGCCCCTTCAGGGCTTATCCTTCCTCCATTCGCCAACGATGGGCTATCGCCCATCGCTATTATATTTTGCCCTTCCAGGGCGTGAAGAACGGTTGCCCAATTTTGTTTCTAGATGGATAGGTTTGTATTGGCGTG
>JACMLR010000333.1 GCA_014379515.1 Chitinophagaceae bacterium | reverse complement strand
TTTTTATTGGCTCAATCCCACACTTCAATGTTTTTGTTAAGCAGCCTTGCCTATAAAATGATTCATTTCCCCCAGGCTGGAAAAAAGAATTGCTCTCAGGTAATTGCTGTATTTTAGGATACTTCGAACCCCGACAACATATCGTTATGAAACAGCGAATATTTTTTTTGTTTCTTTTAATAAATAGCTCCAACGTATCGGCCCAGGATTCAACTCTTGTTAGGATCCAGTCAGGCAGCCGGATCAGGGACGTTCTTACTACAAGCGAAATATTTTCTCAGCCGGAATTTAAGATGGGAAAAGTGTTTTTCAGAAGTGGCGTAGTATCAGCTGCGCGGATGAACTATAATAGCCTGGATGATCAAATGCTGTTTATCGATACCAGGGGAGACACCCTTGCATTGAAAAATGAAAAAACCATTAAGTTTATTTCATTGGACAAAGACACTTTTTACTATATCGATGGATATGTACGATTAGTCGCGAGTAATAGTGTTGTTAAACTGGTTGAGAAAAAAGTGTGGGAAGTAGCAGACATCCGGAAGATCGGTTCTCACAACCGACCAGCAACTACATATGCTGTTACTTCCTTTCGTACTGCAACTGACGGTTTTGGCAGAACGTATGACCTGGTTATGGATGAAGATGTGTGGTTAAGAAAAAAAGCAACTTACTATTTTGGGAACATGTACAACAATTTTGTTCCCGCTGGCCGAAAGCATTTATTATCTCTTTTTCCAAAAAATGAAACTATGCTTGCGCGATACTTGAATGAGAGCAAGATTGACTTTAAAAAAATGCATGACCTTGGGAAATTGCTTGACTACCTTTCACAACATCAGTGATTACCATCTCCTTCTCAATTGAGTTATTCCCTTTGTGCTTACGCAGGGTACAATTTCCTGATGAATTTCTTATCCTGCGGCGAGAAATCAGTATTCCATCCAATCGAATAGTTTCCATTCGTCAATACATTCGGCACAGCGTACATCATTATTGATTTCTTATCAACCTCACCAGACCTTATTGAATTGCGGTTATACAAAGTGAAAACCTGGTCGTCTACTTCTTCCCTCGTCCACCCATCCGAATCCGCATAGTATTCATACACTTTCTCTTTGTTCCATGGTATTCCATTGTCTGGCCGCTCATGTTCGTGAATGCATCCCAGGGCATGACCAAACTCATGTAATACAACCCGGCTGTACTCCTCATCATCAAGTCTCGGGGTGAGCCACCCAAAATTCATCGTCGCCGTTTTCATCGGAACAGTTAGTGCATCCGTTCCTAAATTCGACCATGAACCATCGTCCCGAAAGGCAATGCGAATCTCGCCTGGCTTTTTTCGATCCTTAAAATCGAATTGAATATTTGCGAAGTCCGACCATCGCTCTGCATGTCGTACCAGCCGGTCCTTAACTGTTTTTTTGCCACCCATGAATGAAACTGAAATCACTCTTCCCTTCTTCCACTCCTTTGAAATTTGAGTCGCCATTCGCGACAGTCTTACAATATGTTCGGGTTTTTTTATCCGATTCTTAAAAGCATAGTCCTCGAGTACACCGAGATCAGCGCCACGCATCGTACTTCTGATCCTGTCAGGATTTTCGAGGAAATTGTTTTTGAGATCTTTAATCTTTAAATGGTGTGATACACGGCATTCTCTGCAATAATAAATTTCGTTCAGTTTCATATAGCAGTTGTATTGATGATTGCTGATCCGGATCATGTACTTGCGAATGCACAAATCCCAGCTTCTTAAAATTACATCAAATTGCACTCGAACTTTTGGCATCGGATAATGTTAAGAATTCCTCGGTGTTGAGCCGATTGATGCCCATATCGCGCAAGACGACTCACCTCGTTAAATTTATCGGGGTTGATTCAAACTGGTATAATATTTATAGCTATCTCTGTAAATGTTTACCATTTCCTGTTTTGCATAATCGGGATATGTCTAATTTTATCGCTTCTTATCACTTAAAAAATAAGTAATGTTCAAATTTTTGCCTACGTTGTTCGTCACCCTTTCGGTAGTTTCCGGATCATGCGGAACTAATACCGCCAAGGGTGTTAACTCGCCCGGAGCCGATACGTCTCTACCGGCTGTCGAAACCAAATCTCCTAATGCTCAATACCCCCCTGCATTTCCTGGTCAAACGAGAATTGCTGGAGTGAAAACTACACAAGCCTACGAGGGCAAAATGTTGAATGATCAGTTGCAAAGCCCATGGGGTATCACCACATTTCCCGATGGTCGCTTATTGATCACCCAGAAGGAAGGAGCCATGCGCATTGCCACAACGGCGGGTGTAGTAGGTGAACCAATCGCTGGCGTTCCGGCTGTCAACTCTGCCGGCCAGGGTGGATTACTCGGCGTAGTTGTGGATCCTGCATTTGCACAAAACAGGATGGTATACTGGTCATTTTCTGAAAAAACAGCAGATGGTAATCTGACTGCAATTGCAAAAGGAAAACTTTCGGCTGATGACAAGTCATTGGAAAATGTATCGGTAATTTATCGTGCAACCCCTGGTTATAAAGGGACGCTCCACTATGGTGGTCGTATCCTGATCGATAAATCCGGCAATCTCGTAATCAGTACGGGCGAACGCTCGGATAAGCAAACGAGACCTCAAGCGCAAGATCTTAATTCTGGTTTGGGTAAAGTGATTCGTATCACGAAGGAAGGGAAGCCTGCTGAGGGCAATCCATTTTTGAACCAGGCGAATGCAAGACCAGAAATTTATTCATATGGCCATCGCAACGTTCAGGGCCTTGCCTTTCATCCCACCACTGGTGACCTTTGGGAAAATGAGTTTGGCCCTCGCGGCGGTGATGAGATCAATCGCATCCAACCGGGAAAGAATTATGGCTGGCCAACGATCACTTATGGCATCGAATACGGTGGAGACAAAGTTGGCGAAGCTATCACACAAAAAGAAGGAATGGAACAACCTGTATATTATTGGGATCCGGTATTGTCACCAAGTGGAATGACTTTCTACACCGGCGATGCTATTGCTGAATGGAAAAACAATCTATTCGTATGCGGACTGAGCAGCATGCACATTGCACGATTGGTGATCAACAACAACAAGGTTACAGGTGAAGAGCGTTTATTAGTAAATGAAAAGCAACGTTTCCGCGATATCACGCAAGGAAAAGATGGTGCACTATATGCGATTACGGATAATGGCAAACTTTATCGAATCGGCGTAAAGAATTAAACCTTTCTAAAATAAATTGAGCCCGTCATGAATTCATGGCGGGCTCACTCATTTATAATCATTACCCTCATCCAATTGCAACGTCGTCAAATCAAATTCAGCTTATGACGATCGATAAGCGATTGGGTGATTCATTTTTTTATTTGGTCCAAGAAAAATCCGGGCATAGATCCGTATGATCGATAATTCGATGAAGATGAAACTTAATGTCGTAAGGACAATCAGAACTGGTTGATCGGAATGAATATGTGTAAACAGCAAATCGATCCCGATAAATGTCGGGGTGAAGGGAAAGCCGATCAAACCCAGGCACGCCAGTAAAAACACAAACGACAACCATGGCTTGTCGCGAGTATAACCGTGAAATAAATTCAGTGAAATATCATTTTCAAACTTCTTGATTTGAGTGAGACAAACAAACCCTGCAATTGCTGAAACCGCAATGCCGCTTAGAAATAACAGAAGCGATTGCATTGACCCGTTATCGTTAAATGCGATCGACAAAGCTACAAATGCCTGTCCGGCGACGACAAGTATCCAGGCTCTTCGTGCATCACCTCGTTCAGCAAACGCAGTCAGGATTAGCAATAAGGCAATCACCGAAAATAATATTGCGAGGGGTTGATTGAATTTCGCCGGCAGCACATCGCCCCCAATGAAGCCAAAGATGCCGGCAAGGAATACCGCAGAGATCGCCACAACCGATGCACGTTTAACGAGGAATGACATATTTCTCCCAAACCATTTGAACGGGCTCCACAAGTATTGAAATAACATAAAATCCAGGTTCCATTCTTTGATGCTCAACACATAGATCGCATTCCGAAACCGTGATGATGCATTTGTCTTGCGGCTTCCCGGAACGAAATTGAAAAACATGTCGTGCATTTTGTAACTCAACACGGATGGCGATACGAGCAATTGGTATGTTCTCAGTAACGCATTGCCAGCAAAATGAATGAGTGCCAACGTATGAAAACCAACGGCGATCTCAATTGTGATCAATCCGATCTGCGCGATTGATGCATAAGCAATCTGCGTTTTTACAGTTGACTGTACACGTGCAATAGCGGTAGCGATTAAACTGGTCACTATCCCGGTAGCTATGATGATAATCTTGATTGCAAGTATGCCATCCCAAAAGGGGTAGGTGCGGATAAGCAAAAATGCGCCAAGGTGAATCGATAGCGAACCGTAGAACACGGCACTCGATGTTGTCGGTCCTTCCATTGCTCTGGATAACCATGATGAGAAGGGCAACAACGCTGATTTTGCGGCGGCGGCGAGGAATATCATTAATGCTGCGAGCACGAATAAATAAGGATGCTCCGATTCTGTGGTGCCGAGTAGGTTTGCATCACTCAATTGAAGGAAAGTAATATTCTGATGAAAGAGATGGTGACAAATCCACATTGCTATAATCAGGCAAACATCACCGAGCCGATAAATTGATAATACTTTCAATCCGTTCTTTACAGGCAAATAGCGGTCGCGGTAAAAAGCAATTAATAAGAAAGAACAGAAACCCAGGATCTCCCATCCGATAAAAAGCGTCTCGAAATTTCCTGAAAAAATTACAAGATTGTAACCAGTATAAAACAGGAGCATCGTACAGAAAAAGCGTTTGTACCCTTCATCGCGATGCAAGTAAAATTTACTGAACAACGCAACTAAGAGCAGGATCAATCCACCAACAAAAGCAAATACGGCAGTGGCAGCATCAAAATAAAAATCAATGAAGAATTCGAATAGTGGTGTTTTATACAGAACGATGTGTTTAATGTCCAGTATGGGGTATCCATTAAAAAGCCAAAAGACACTGAAGACTGCAATGGCGATCAGTTGTATCGTAGCAAA
>JACMLR010000332.1 GCA_014379515.1 Chitinophagaceae bacterium | reverse complement strand
CTGCCCACGCAGCCAAGCCCCAGAGCAATCACGCTCTTGTTGGCAAAGCGCGCCACCAGTTGGTAGCTGGAGCTGAAAGCTATCGCGCTCACCAGGCCCAGGGCCACGATCAACAGCAGCAGCGACCTGTGCATTCACAAATTTTGTATTTCAGTCACCTTTGCTGAAAGGGATATAGTCCCCCAAAAGCTCTCCCGAGACTTTAAGTGGTGAAGCCTTGGGATGCTACACTGGGCAATGGTCTGGAATTGCAGCATTCTGCACAAAAAATCCAGCATAAAAGCATGCGACTATAAAGCAAACGGCATAAAATCATTCGGCCCGAAAGAATATAGCAGAAAAGCATCCAGCAGAACAGCATCTAGCATAAAAGGATACATCATAAAAGCATTTAGCATAAAGCGATACAGCATAAAAGCATTCAGCATAAAATGGTTCTATCTCATGCGGGCTCCTATTGTTAAAGCCCCGAAGGGGCGTCATCGCATAGCAAGGGGCGCAGCCCCTTGAAAGCATCATAAACAGATTACAGCCCTGAAGGGGCGCAATATTTCAGCCCAGGCTGTCAGGCCTGGGTTACGAATTCGATTGTTGATAAGGGGCGCAATCTTTTTTCCGAATCAATTTTAAAAATCACATTCTTCCATATAGTAATTGACTATAAAACCACAATAACCGCAACGATTTCTCTGTAACTTTAGACAGTTATTCTACATTCGACATTCCACATTCTATATTCTTCATCACTATGTCCCGCATCCTCCTCATTCTTTTTTTTCTAGCTTCCGCATGCGAATCGAATCGGCCTCCTAATAAAACGTTCGATCAACCTTTCGATCCCCAGATAATTGCGAAACTTCCGATATATGACAGTCTCACCCGGACACTCATTGAGTACTATCCTTTTATTCAACAACCGGATGAACAAGAAACTTATTCGATGTATCGATTCAGTACTGATAGTGCTGTGTTTTTTGGAAGATTGGGTCCGGAAAGATCTGCGAAAGTCAGGCAATACATTCAGCAACTAGGCAAGGGATTTATTCGTGGATGTCAAATTTATAAGGACAGCACCGTAAAAATATTTATCAGGGATTTTTATTCTGGCGAATTGAATATGGACGTTGGTGAACGATTGTCCTATTTTCCAAATCCCGGTACAATGACAAGAAGAAAAGCACCAAACAAGGATACCGTTTTAACGAAGAACTGGCTCTATTGGATTTCGCTGGATGACGCTGAAATCTTTTAAGGAACTAAATCGATCTATAGATACACTTCATTCAATGAAAAAGAAAATTGTATTTGTCACGCTTGCCGTTGGATTCTGTTTCAACCTGGTTGCGCAGGTGTTGAAACCCTTTACACTGAAATGCATTCTTCCTGCAGCGGCGTCCGGCAAAATGTTTTTGTATTACCAATCTAACGAAAAACGTAAGGCAGACAGCTGCGTTATCGTAGATGGCAAAGCCCAATTTGCAGGTTCCATTGAAGGGCCAACCATTGCCTGGTTAATATTCGATAAAAAGGAGAAGCAACTGTTTCTTGAGCCATCGGCTATGACTCTCGACGCGCGCAGTAATAACGTCAGCCAGGCACGAGTAACAGGTTCTATCACACAAAATGAACTTGAGGTATACAATACGTCCATTCGAAAAATCGAAGATCGATGGAAAGTTGTGTTGGATACGTTGTCACAGGTTAATAAGCGAAGTAATATGGCATTCCAGGAATTGAAGAACTGGGTACTTGTTCCATACTTCGCGGAAATGGAAGAGGCGAATCTTACTTTCTTCACTAATTATCCGACATCATATGTCACTGCATACAGTTTGCAAATTGTAGCAAGAGATTTAAGCACGGATTCTATCAACTTTTTTTATAATCGCTTGCCGGCAATTGTAAAACAAAGTGTTTATGGTAGGAATATCAATGACCAGATAGAACGAAGAAAGTTAGGCGCGGTTGGAACTGTTGCCAGCACATTCACTAAAACGGATATCGATGGAAAGACGCTTAACCTTTCTGATTTAAAAGGTAAATATGTGTTGTTGGATTTTTGGGGCAGTTGGTGTTTACCCTGTCGTAAAGGCAATCCGCACCTGATTGAATTATATAATAGATATAAGAGTCGGGGGTTTGAAGTTGTTGGTGTAGCGGCGGACGACAGAACACCCGATGCCTGGCGCAAGGCAGTTAAGGAGGATCAGTTGCCATGGTTGCAGGTATTGCAAGGCGATAAGCCAGATGCAAATGTTGGCAAAAACTATAATGTCGAATCCTACCCGACAAAAATTTTGATCGATCGGGAAGGGAAGATTATCGGCAGATATGGCGAGGATGAAGCGGAGTTGGATAAGATGCTTGCTGAAATTTTTAAATGATTTTATTCTGTGTTCGATCTTCTATATTCTATATACTCTCAACTCTTTACCCACACTTCGGCCACTTCTATCTAAATTTGGTTCATGCAAACAAACGACACGAAATCGTGGCGAACCCGCATTCATGAAACCATTTATGAATCCAATACGGTTGCGGGAAAAACGTTTGACATTGCGCTACTGGTTCTCATTATTGGTTCAATAATGATTGTGATGCTCGATAGCGTAGAATCCTATCATTTGAAGTATGGACGGATTTTTTATACGCTCGAATGGGTTTTCACTGCTTTATTCACCGTCGAATATATACTTCGACTGGTATCGATAGAAAGACCCGCGCGCTACATGGTTTCATTTTTTGGCATAATCGATTTGCTCGCGATCATTCCTTCCTATCTCAGTATTTTCTTCCTTGGAGCTCAATCGCTATTAGTACTTCGCGCACTTCGTTTGTTGCGCGTATTCCGAATTTTTAAGATGACCCATTTCCTGACGGAGATGGAATTTCTTAAAACTTCCATTTCTACGAGTTTAAAAAAGATCAGCATTTTTATGTTTGTTGTGCTGGCGCTCGTGATTATCCTTGGGTCCATCATGTATCTCGTCGAAGGCAAGCAAAATGGCTTTAATAATATCCCGGAAAGTATCTATTGGGCGGTTGTTACGATTACAACGGTTGGGTATGGCGATATCTCGCCGGTAACTCCATTGGGTAAATTCATTGCCTCCATTATGATGTTTATTGGGTACGGGATCATTGCAGTTCCAACCGGTATCATTACTACAGATATGGCAAGTGCAGTTCGCAGTAGAAAACATGGACACGAAACATGCCCGGGTTGCGGAAAAGAAGGACATGATGGAGATGCAACGTTTTGTAGGAATTGCGGAAGCAGGTTGTGATTTAAAACGCGGGACGTTTGTTGAGCATGTGCGAATTACTAATGTGCGAATTCATCAGGTGCATTTGCTCGAATGAATCAGGTACTCGCTCTGTTTAATACTATGCCTTGCGGTTTCTTTTATCATTAAACAAATCGAATGGACGCACTCGCACATTCGCCATTCGCAATTCGCAAATTTATTAGCAGGCTCGCATGCACAAGTCGATTATCCTGCGCATCCTTTATTGTCAAACCAATCGAACGGAGGAATTCGCACATTAGTCATTCGCAATTCGCACATTTTCACTTTGTCATTAGCAATTCACATTCGCCCTGGGGCACATAATTTGATGCTGTCTTAATAAACAATTATGGCAACAAAGAAAGCTGCAAAAAAAGCCAGCCCTAAAAAGAAGTCGGCAGCAAAAAAATCAGCACCAAAAAAATCAGCAACAAAGAAAGCCACCAAAAAGAAAGCTGCACCAAAGAAAAAAGCTGCTAAGAAAAAATCAACCAAAAAGAATAAACTCGGTGTGAAGAATTCATTGGTTAATAATATCAACGCCAGGAAAAAGAAAGGCGCTTCGAGAAGTAAAGCAAAGAAGACAGTCAGTAAAAAGTCTTACGACAAGATGGAAGACAATTGGGGACGTAAGAAAAAATAGTTATGAGCATGTGCGCAATCATTCGCACAGTTGCGAGTAGGAGCTACCATTGAATAACTTTCCAGTAGGCTTTTTTTGGTTTGAGGTTCTTATCAAACAATAAAGGATAATCTTTTCTGCCGCGAACGGGAAAGTTATCGAGCCAACTGTGTCGGTCAGAGATGTTCCAGAACGTAACTGCGGAAATTACGTCTTTGTATTTTCTGAAAAGACGAAAGCATCTTTCATACATTATTACTTGTAGCTGTTCTTGTTCCTGTGTGAACGAACTGATGCTATCAGTGACTTGACGATTGCGAGCGTGGTGTACCGATATGTCCAATTCTGTCACCTGGATTTTCAACCCGAGTTCTCCAAACTGACGCAGTGTTGAATCCAATTGAGCCTCATTTGGTTCATTGATTCCCCAATGACCCTGTAGCCCTACACCGTGGATCGGAACTCCTGCTGCGGTTAATTGCTTTACAAGTGTAAAAATCTTCGCTCGTTTCACCGGGTTGATCTCGTTGTAGTCGTTATAGAAAAGCAACGCATTCGGATCTGCTTCATGCGCCCAATGAAACGCTTTTGCAATAAACTCCGGACCAATTATCCGATAAAAAGGAGAGTTGCGGTAGAATTCATTTTTGTCGTCGGAGATTACTTCGTTGATAACATCCCAGGCGTAAATTTTTCCTTTGTATCGTTTAACAACTGTTTGGATGTGATCCTTCAATCGCGCAAGCAAAATATCTTTTGTTACGGTGTCACCTGTTGCATTGGTAAAAAGCCATTTTGGTGCCTGGTTGTGCCAGACTAATGTGTGACCACGCATCTTCAAATTGTGTCGTTCTGCAAATTCGACCAGTGAGTCCGCTGCTTTCCAGTAATATTCATTCGCCCTGGGATGAATTGGCCCCATCTTCATTGCATTCTCAGCGGTAATGCTGATAAAGTGTTGAAGGATCAAGTCTTTCTCATCCGTAATCAGCGATCGCGGAGTTACGGCCGCACCCATCATAAAATAATTACTATAATAATCTTTCAATCCTTTTACATGTTTAACTCCAGGTGAATCCACGCTTGACTGCCCCATCAAATTGATTTGCATTG
>JACMLR010000331.1 GCA_014379515.1 Chitinophagaceae bacterium | reverse complement strand
AAAGATGATCACCTTGCTTCACTATGGGGAAGGTTTATGCCAATTTCAGAAGCAACTTATTTTAGTTACGCGCTTCCAGCAATGGCGGGGTTCGTAACAGCTCTTTGTTGGCCAATTTTCTCCGAAAAAGGCAGCGATCAGGGCAACGTGTTATTCTCTATGCTCGAGAGGGCCCGACTAATTTTACGGAAGAAGTATAAGGCTGGCGTTTACCTTGTTATAGTCGGTATATTTTCCTTCTTCGTCACTAATTATTTACCGGCATCTTTACGCTTCGTAGTTGTATTGCTGTATTGGGCTTCATTTACAGGTTGCTTATATATCTTTTTTGCGGAGCGGTTTAAATTTCGAAAGGTTATCCTATTCGCGTTTGCATTGTTTATCCTCTACAACGCCATTCAAAGCGCCTTCTTCACCGAAGTCGCGTATATGGGTATTACCTTGTTTTCGTTTTTCTTTGTTGGTACAAAGGTTGCGTTTTGGAAAAAGTTGACAATCTTTTCGCTTGCGGTATTTATGCTCATTGTCATTCAGGGTGTGAAACAGAATTATCGTCGTATTACGTGGGAGGGCAATTTCGAGGGAAATAAAATTTCACTTTTTACTGATTTGGTCAAGCAGAAGTTTGCCAATACCGAAGATTTTTTTGCAAAGGAAGCATTCTTTCCAATTTACTATCGCGCAAATCAAGGCTTTAATATTAGCCTCGTGATGAAACGATTTCCATCTTTTCAACCACATGATAACGGCGTCAATCAGCTTCGTTCTCTCGCCGGAGCATTAGTCCCGCGTTTCTTATGGCCAGAAAAACCAGATGCGGGCGGGAAATTTAATATGAAGTATTACACCGGAATCACAATTGAAGGATGGTCGACCAACGTTGGTCCCCTTGGAGAAGCGTACGGCGGTTTTGGGGTTGCCGGGGGTATCATTTTCATGTTCTTTCTTGGAATGTTTATCAGGAGTTCTTATAAAATTATGTTTCAACTGTCACGAAAAAAGGTGCCATTGCTGTTTCTTTGGACGCCGGTATTATTTTACCAGGTTACCTACTCCGCGGAAGCGGATACTTTGCAGATAATGAACTCGCTTTTTAAGGCAGCTTTTTTCATGTATCTATTATATAAAATGGCCCCTAGCTGGCTTGGCGTTATTCGCCAGAAATATTCACCCCGTCGTCCAGCCCCATCCGTAAACTATCTAAAACCAGTGACTTAGATTTTGGCAATGCACAGTCTTCAGGCGTTTATGCAATAAAGATTTTGGAATTTCGTTGTTAAAAAGTGATTCCCATCGGGGCAAGGTTAACAATATATCCAAAATCCAATGAAGAAGGCTCGCTTCTTTCAATCCTTATTCGTTTTCACATTACGAAGGACCCATCTCCTCGTCTTTTTGAATGGCTTCGTGCTTGCTGTTATCCTCTATTTTTATGTTGAAGACAATTACGAATCCAAACTTTTTGGAGCTCTTGCTGAGAATGTAAAACTCGCTGTTCAAAATGATACCGCGCATATTGCTGATAGAGAAGAAGCAGTACTGATAAAAAGCCTGCAATTGGTTTATAATCTTGAAAAAAGCCGGGCGCTGATATTTAGTAATCATGTCGTTGATTCGTGGAAATCTAATTTTATTCAACCTTTGTCATTCGATTTGATGACGGGCCAACGCGCATGCGGTGGGTTTTCGATGGTACTTGCGCGACTTTTGAAAGAATTAAACGTCGAGGTGCGCATTCCGCAAATGCAAGTTGGAAACACTTCAGGCGGACATATTCTTGTTGAAGCGAAGACCAAAAATGGATGGGTAGTTCTCGACCCGTCATTTAATCTTTCATTTCGCAAACCAGACGGCAAACTTGCTTCATTTCAATTTGTCCATAATAATTGGGCGTCTTTTACGCACACATTGCCATCAGACTACAACCGCGATTATAAATACGAAGGCGTTCGCTACACAAACTGGGAAAAGATTCCTATCATCATGCCGGCCATGAAAACTTGTGTTGCTTTTGCGATAGGAAAAGAGGAAACGGCTGTATTTTCCTTGCGTAGCGTTCTTCTGGAAAAATTCAGTGTGCTTTTACGGTTTACACTGGCACTTTATCTTGCGCTCTTAATTTCAACTGTGCGGTATATCTTTCGCCGTAACATGCGAATGCATGCATTAGACCCCATTCACCTGTTTCCAAAAACACGATTGACAGCAAAGGCGGTTTAAGACTTCATTAAATACAATAACTACAGATGTGCGGAATTGCTGGGATGTTCAGGTTCGATAAAGAACCTGCAAAGTCGGATATTGTTCAACGTATGACCAATTGCATGAGTCATCGTGGACCAGACGCCGATGGTTTTTACGCGGAAGGACCCGTTGCCCTTGGGCATCGTCGTCTTTCTATTATCGATCTTTCTGAAGCTGCGAATCAACCGATAGCGGACAATAACGGCCGTTATCAAATAATTTTCAATGGCGAGATATATAATTTCAAAGAAGTAAAAGCTTTATTACCAGAATACGAATTTAAAACGGCGGGCGATACGGAGGTTTTACTTGCTGCTTATGGTAAGTGGGGTGCAGATTGTCTCGCCTATCTCAAAGGTATGTTCGTTTTCATCATTTGGGATACCCAGACCCGTGAATTGTTCATTGCCCGCGATCGAATGGGAGTCAAACCGGTTTATTATTTTCAAAATGATTCTTTCTTCCTGTTCGCCTCCGAGATACGTGGCATACTTGCGACTGGCCTCGTGAAACCTGAACTGAATCGCGAAGCGATAACAGAGTTCTTAAGTTTTCAATCAATCGGCGGAACCGATTCGATCATAAAAGGAATATCCCAATTGCCTGCCGCATCATTTCTCAGAATACGAAACAATAATGTGTCCATTGAAAAGTATTGGAATTTCGATTCCGATACCGATAGTTTTGATTTCGACAACAGCAAAGCTGTTCATAAAAAGATTCGCGATTTGTTTGCTGCATCGGTAGAAAGACGGCTTATCAGCGATGTGCCATTAGGGGCGTTCTTATCTGGTGGGATAGATTCAAGTGCTGTTGTCGGGATGATGGCAGAAGTTAGTACTGCGCGTCCCAACACATTTACTATTGGATTTGATGAGAAAGATTTTGACGAATCCGAATATGCCAGCATTATCGCAAAGAAATTCAACACGATTCACGAACGATTACTTGTTAAGCCAAGCCTGTTTTTAGATGAGTTGCCAAACGCGCTCAATGCAATGGATACGCCGAGCGGAGATGGGGTTAATACTTACGCTGTTTCAAAAGCGATCCGTAAAAGCGGTGTTACCGTCGCATTATCTGGAGTCGGAGGCGACGAATTATTTGCGGGCTATCCCTTTTTCAATAAGTATTTACAAATACGCAAATTCGACCTTGGGTGGAGATTAGCAAAGCCATTGCGTTACGCAACCGCCGCTGCTATCAGTACACAACAATCGGTAAAAACGGATCGGTTAAGTAAATTGCTCCGCGCACCGTCGAATACAATTGATTACGTATACCCCGAATTCAGAAGGATTATCAGTTCCGACCTCCTATCGAGATTGACAAAGCTTGAATCGGGCACTCCCCACATTACCAAAGAATTGATTGAATTGAAAAATGTTTGGGAGAAATTTCCACTTCTCAGCCAGGTATCAATTGCAGAGTATACCGGTTATACCCAGCATACCTTATTAAAGGATACGGACCAGATGAGCATGGCGGTTTCACTGGAAGTACGTGAGCCATTCTTCGATCATGATCTGGTAAGCTTTGTACTCCGTGTTCCCGACGATCTTAAGAAAGGCAGTTATCCAAAATCATTGCTTGTCGAATCACTCGGTGATCTATTGCCTAGCGAAATAGTGCATCGCAAAAAGCAGGGTTTTCTTTTTCCGTGGAGTGTGTGGATGAAGAATGAGTTGCGGGACTTCTGCGATCAACGCATACGTGCTGTTGCTAAACGTGATTTTATTCAACATGATGAACTGATTAAATACTGGAACAAATTTTTAAGTAATGACCCATCCGTTCGATGGATGGAGCTTTGGTTATTTGTCATCCTTGAAGAATGGCTCGAGAAAAATAATATCAACTAAAAAATGCGGAAGATTTGGTGGATGGTTCTGTGTTGTTTACCGCTGGTTGTTTTAGGTCAGGACGTTGGTGACGAATTCAATGGACCTCTTGCATCATGGGCCAATGTCAAAACTCGATTCCGTGCAAAGGGCGACGGAAAAACAGACGATACCAAAGCGATACAGTCGGCGCTTGACAGTCTCACTGTTAGCGCGAAATCGTTTAATACCGGAAAAGCCGGGTATACTGCTCTCTATCTCCCGCCAGGTAAGTACATAATTTCCAGTACCCTCGTGTTGCGCGGTAAAATCGGCGTTATAATTACCGGTGAACACCCTGGTACTACAAGCATAATCTGGAAAGGGAAAGCAAACGACACTATGTTTTGGGCAAATGGGTCCGCGTATTTTAAAGTCGCGAGAATTGCATGGGACACTAAGGGGGTGGATGGAATGGAGGCGATTGGACTGCATTGGAAGAATCGCTGGAATACAAAGGAGTCACAAAGTTTTGCTGCACTCAATATTGAAATTGCAGACTGCATTTTTAAAGGAGGCTTTAAATTGGGAATTTCCGGAGGTACAGCGGAGGAAGGAACAAATCATAACGACTCTGAAGTTGCGATTCGACGCTGTTCGTTTTATAGTTGCAAAGAAGCGGCTATAAAAATTCGCGGGTATAACGCACTCGACTATTGGATCTGGGATTCTCGTTTTTATAATTGTAAAGTTGGTGTCACAACGGAAAGTGGTAACTATCATGTGTACCGATCTTATTTTTACAGAAGTACTGCTTTTGATGTGAGCAACAAAAATGGTTACTACACGTCAATGCGCGGGTGTTATTCATACAACTCGAAAGCATTTAGCGGAGATGAGGGAGCTAGTTGCAATCCATTCAAACGAGTTTTTCAGGATAACACCATTATCAATACCCGGAATGTTTCAGTACAGTTCTATCATATGGGGAAGCTTACGTTTCTCGACAATAAATTCACACGAAATATTGATAGCAACAGTTTAACCAACGTTGATTACAGGAGTTGGTGTCCGGGGAGCTATGAAGTGCTATCCGTCAATAATCAGTACGGCTATGCAAAGCCGATAGCTATGGACGTTCCTCGCAAGAAAATGATAACTTATCGGGATGGTGTGCCCAATACTGCCTTGCGTCCCGATACGGCAGCTTTCCTGGCTACAATGCACAAGACGCCCGCAACAATCCAACGGAAACTTTACGCGATTCCAGCAAATGCAGACCGTAAAAAAATTCAGTGGATTATCGATAACGCAGCTAAGCAAAGTTCGGCAAGGACGATCGTACACTTTCCCCGCGGAACATATGTGATCGACAGTACGATCACTGTACCAGCAAATGCAAGTATCCAGCTTATTGGCGATGGGTTTATTTATAGCTCATCGATCATCCCAGCTTCGGGCTTTCCAAAAAATCAACCATTAATTCATGTGAAAGGACCGACAGCAATCACAATACGTGATTTGCAACTCGGGCAGAATTCGAGCAACAAAGACGAAATTGATGGCATCCGCTTTTCAAATATTGATCAAAAGAATGCAGTCGCTATCGTTGATCAACTATATTCGTCAGCTTCAAATTCAATTAACCTTGAAAAGGTTTGCAATTTGAAAGTCCAAAATGAAAATTCGTTCTTTTCAACTGGCAATCGGGTTATGGGGTGTGCCGATTGTTCTTCGACCTGTGATGCACGATTGACAACTTTTGGAGGACAGTTCGCCGGTGTCACTGTTCAGGACAATGGTCGTTTTATTGCAAAAGACTGTTGGTGGGAAGGCAAGAAGCAAATGAACACTAATTATTCAGGGTCCGGTGCCATAACGATCGATGGAGCGATGATTGCACCGGAACGCGCAAATGCCGATCCAAGCTTTATTGTCAAAAAGTTTGAGGGTCGGATTTCGTTGCTCAATCTTTACATACAGGGTGCATTGAAAATTGAGGAAGATAATCCGCGGCTATCTGTTTTTGCATGGAATATCAATTTCTATCACAAAATGGAACCCCTTGGTTTTATAAAGGCGCCAAAATATCGCGGCGTTTTTAGAGGAATTACCGCTCAATGTTTCGACGCAACAAATCCTGAATGCAAAAATTTTGCAACGATTGCTGATCAGGAACACAATGTTGCAGATACTGATTCATACTTACTCGAAATGATAGAAGATGATCGCAATTCAAAACCGATAACTGCAACCGCTGTACAAAAAGGAGTTAGTTCAATATTTATGTCGCGGATTGCTATCGGTAATCTTTCTAAAGCTGTTGTTTTCAACAAATAATTGAAGCAGAAAATTTTAATCTTGTGCGATTGGTTCGACCCCGCATACAAAGCCGGTGGTCCCATTCGGTCGTGTATAAATTTTGCATTGCAAATGCAGAATGAGTATGACATCTTCATTCTCACAGGGAATAAAGATTTGAACGATACTGAGCCGCTCAAAGGAATCATCTCAGATCAATGGCAAACCTATCGCGACAACATTCGGGTTTATTACAATGGCGGAGGAATGAGCCAATCGTTTTGGAAAAAAATCATTAATGAAATTCAGCCCGACTTCATTTATCTAAATTCTGTTTTCTCACGGCCCTACACAATTCAGCCAATGATATATTGCAAGTTGTCTGGAATCGGGGCGAAACTTATAATGTCGCCGCGCGGTATGTTGCGGCCATCAGCCCTTCAATTTAAATCGACCAAAAAGAAATTATTTCTCTCGATGTTGAAAGGGCTTGGCATTCATCGGATAATCCATTTT
>JACMLR010000330.1 GCA_014379515.1 Chitinophagaceae bacterium | reverse complement strand
TTTTGTTGTTGTTTAAGGTTAGAACGATTGACGTTTCCGGGTTGCTGTAAAAAATTTCATAGGACGGGTGGCTTTTCAAAGTTGAACTTTACGTTTTGGTTCTTTTTCCAAGGATTTGTTTCGTTGTTGCTGTATGTTCGGTTTTTCGGTTAGAGATGAATCAGGCATCGCTAAGAGCGCGGGACTTCCGCCGTTGTCCGTTCGGTGTTGCATTCGGGTCATCTCCACTGAATCCATTCGTATCAATCGTTCCTGTTCCGTCCTCGCTTCTGCAATCAACCGCTCTACATTTTTTATAGCCTGTAACGAATCGTATCTGCTCATCGCCGCTGCATTTCTAACCCCAACAATCTGATCGGTATACTGAACTTTAATTCTATCATACACATTAAAGCCACTTTTGCTTATAACCTGTTTATAGAATACAAGTAGCCGTGCAAACTTTTCATCAAAATTTTTTCCATCACCGAACTCAATAATATGATTGCCGAGGGCTGGTACTATCTCAAAATTGCCAGATGCGTTAATGTCAATTTGTGCAACCTGCGCCATCCAAAATTCATTTGCCAGGATGTAGCGGCTCATGCGATGAATCGTGTTTAATAGCAGGCTATCCGCCTTCGCAATCTTATTGGTTGGAAAGCCCGTAAACACGGGAACTCTTGCCGAAAACTTTGTAGATAACCCTAATCTCTTTCCGGTACTATCAACATAGAAACTATTACCTGATACAGTGAAAACACGGGCAACCGGTTCGCGCTCTTCGACCCTCACCTGCAATGTTTGTTTATTATCGAAAAACAGTTCTGCAACGCTGATCCATTCGTTTCGTTCAAGCTTTTCCTCCATCTTACGCAGGTCAAACGTCTTCAGTGACTGACCGGCCAATGAATACCCGGGACTCGAAACAAGTAACCTTGCGATATCTTCTTTGTCGAGAAATAACTGATCCGGTGAACGGATGATTTCAATATTATATCCTGTACAAATCTTTTCCTGCTTCACTTTCATGGCAGCAATAAGCAATACCAGAACTCCGGCGCTGATAAAACACCAAAAGCTGATAACTAAAATTTTCCTGATATTGCTCTTTATTCCCATGAACTCAATCTTCTTTTTATTTATTTTTCTATTATCTGTTTTATTGGTTCGATAAGTGTATCAATATCTCCCGCACCTGCAGTAATCAATAATGTTTTGCCCTGGTTCGTTCTTTTTCCTGCCATCGAGTTCATCCATTCAAGCAGTGATTCTTTTTCCAGTAACTGCTTATTGCTCGTCTTCATCTTATCAATCAACAATTGACTTGTTACTCCTTCGATGGGTAGCTCTCTTGCCGGATAAATCGGTAGCACAACTACTTCGTCTGCCAGGTCAAGGCTTTCTGCAAACCCATCTGCAAAATCTCTTGTGCGGCTGAAGAGATGTGGCTGAAATATCAGGATGCATCTCATATTTGAAAACAACCCTTTGGCACCGGTAATCAATGCGCGCAATTCTTCAGGGTGATGCGCATAGTCATCTACAAAAACAAGATCCTCGCGTTTCAATATGTATTCAAATCTTCGTTTCACTCCTTTGAATGATTCAACAGCCGAACGAATCTCCTCATCATCAATTTGCAATTCCTTTGCTACAGCAATTGCTGCAGTAATATTTTCGACGTTATGAAGTCCACCCATATTAAGCACTACATCCTGCAACTGCCAGCCTGATCCGGAGACATCGAACAGGTAACTACCACTGTTCATTGTGATATTCACTGGCCTGACATCCGCTAACGATTTGTCCAGACCGTAAATGACTTTCTTTGAACCGTGCAAAGACGCTGCTTTAGCCAGCCCTTGCTTATGAATCAAAATTCCTTCTGGTTTCAATTTGGCAGTGAAATCAATGAATGCAGATTCGACTGCCTCTGCAGTACCATAAATATCCAGGTGATCCGCATCCATCGCTGTAACAACCGCGATGTCAGGATTCAATTTTAAAAAACTTCGATCATACTCATCTGCCTCCACAACACAAACATTTCTTTCGTTGCTCCAAAAGTTGCTCTCATAGTTTACGGCAATCCCACCAAGAAATGCATTGCAACCGTAACCGCTATCGCGAAGTATGTGTGCGATCATTGTAGTGATCGTCGTTTTGCCGTGCGTTCCTGCTACGCAAATATTAAATGAGCCGGCAGTAATAAGTCCAAGTACATCGCTTCGCTTCAACAACTCAAAATTGTTCTCTTTATAAAATTGAAATTGAAGTTGTGTTGCCGGGATTGCTGGCGTATATACGACGACATCCGCCGTCTTATCAAGTTTCTCGACGCTATCTTCATAATGGATTTCAATCCCTTCTTCCGCCAGTTGTTTCGTGAGTACTGTTTCTGTTTTATCGTATCCACTTACAGTTCTACCATGGAATTTAAAGTACCGGGCAAGGGCACTCATCCCGATACCACCGATACCGATGAAATAAATCCGTTGTATGTTTTTTATATCGATCACTTGCTTTTATGAATCGTTTGTAAAATTGCCTGGGCGATTATGTCATCTGCGTTTGTAACACCCAACTTTTTAATATTTCCCGTCAACTGTTGTTGTTTGCCTTCGTCGTTCAATAATTGCAATACTGTCGGAACAAGTTTTTCTTTTGCCTCGGCGTCGCGAACAAGCAGCCCGGCATTACGCTGCACCAGTGTTTGAGCATTTACCGTTTGATGATCTTCTGCCGCAAACGGAAATGGAACGAATACGACCGGTTTTCCAACAACGCACAATTCAGCTATCGCCATCGCACCGGAACGAGACACAACCACATCTGCCGCTGCAAAAGCATATTCCATTTTTGAAATAAACTCGTTTGTCCAGATATTCTTTTGCCAACTTGCCCTGCCAGCAGCTATTGACGCATATGGTTTTCCTGTTTGCCAGATCAACTGTATATCTGCTTTCGCAAATGCGTCAAGCCCCGCATCGATTGCTTCGTTAATTCCTTTTGCACCAAGGCTTCCACCAGTTACGAGCACCGTTTTCTTTGAAGGATCTAAATCAAAAAATTCGATTCCCTCTTCTCGCGTAATAACTGCATTTGCTATTGACTGCCGAACCGGGTTGCCTGTAAGCTGTACACGCGATGCTGGAAAAAACTTTTCCATTCCGTCGGTTGCAGTGAAAATCTTTGTTGCTTTTTTTCCAAGAAGCATATTCGATTTACCTGCAAATGAATTCGACTCGTGAATGAATGTTGGAATTCCCTTTGCTTGAGCGTACCTCAACACCGGAAAGCTTGAATAGCCGCCAACGCCGACAGCAGCATCAGGCTTGAACTCATTTACAATTCTCCTGACTTCAAAAAAACTTTTGACAAGTTTCAGGGGTAAGCCAATATTTTTAATCAACGAGCTGCGATCAAATCCTGCGATGTCGATCCCTTCAATCGAATATCCCGCCTGCGGAACTTTCTCCATTTCCATTTTACCTTTCGCACCGATGAACAGGATATCCGCTTGCGGTGTTTGACGTTTGATGGCATTGGCAATCGCAATTGCCGGAAAAATATGTCCGCCAGTTCCACCACCTGCAATGATGATCCTTTTTGCTCCCTGTGATATCGTTTCGTCAGTTATCAATTCTGTTCTTCTCGTAATTATTTTTGATTCTAAATCTGTTTTTCTGGTTATGCCAGCGACTCGTTACTTGGTTCCGGCTTCGGCTGTTTCACCTTTCCCGGTGACTCTGTTTGTTCAACGTTACGCGCAACGCTCAAGATGATTCCTATCGATAAACAGGTAAACAGAAATGAACTTCCACCCATGCTGATGAGAGGAAGAGTTACCCCGGTAACAGGGAAAAGATTAACTGCAACCGCCATGTTTATCAGCGCCTGGATAACGAGCGTAAAACTTAACCCCAGTGCGAGGAACGCGCCAAAAGCGTATGGACATTTTTTAAATATCCTTATACTTCGAAATAAAAATAGAAGGTAAACGAACATGATAACTGCACCGCCAACTATTCCGTACTCTTCGATTATAATCGCGAAGATGAAATCGGAATAAGGATGTGGCAGGAAATTTCGTTGCTCGCTGTTTCCAGGTCCGAGGCCAAAAATTCCACCTTTTGTAATCGCAATCTTTGCCTGGTTGATTTGATAGTTTTCATCTTTGTCGATCTGCTTACTGTCGTACACAAAGTTTTGTACGCGCTTGATCCACGTTGGTAAACGACCCGCTTCCAGTATAGCAGGCAGGTCTTTGGATTTCGATTCTTGTTTATCATAATAAGCCATGGAAACGATAACAAGAAAAACAACAGGAATGGCAGCAATCGCTATTGTGGAAAGTAAATGCCTGCCACTCACACGCCCAATGAACATTAGCAGCATGCTCGTAGCACCGATCAACAATGCAGTTGATAAATTTGCTGGCGCGATGAGAATGCAAATAATTGCCACAGGAATCATCACAGGTAAAAACCCTTTTTTGAAATCTTTGATGACCTCCTGCTTTTTACTCAACAATCGACCGAGATACATGATCAAGGCCAGCTTCGCAAGATCCGACGTTTGAAAGGTAAGATTGATGATGGGCAGCCTGATCCAACGACTTCCTTCATTCAATTTGACACCGAAAAACAATGTATAGATCAGTAATGGAATAGATAACAGGAATAAGATACGCGCCACACGGGAATACAATGTGTAATTTACCCGGTGCGAAAAGTAAATCACTGCAAGACCGATTGAAATAAACGCAATCTGCTTGAACAAATACACTTCCGTGTTTCCCTTGTTATACTTATAAGCAAGCAGCCCAGTAGAACTGTAAACAACAAGTAATGATGCAAGCGCAAGCACAACGACAAGTGCCCAAATGACTTTATCACCCTTGGTTCTGGAACCGAGCTCGGTAAATGCACTTTGTCTTATCGTTGTTGAATCACCCATTCTGTTTTACTATGCTTAGTGTTTTTTTTGTTTATGATTTGTTTACAGATCGCGAACAGCCTGGCGAAACTGATCGCCGCGATCTTCATAATTTTTAAAAAGATCGAAACTTGCACAAGCTGGACTCAGCAACACAACATCCCCTTTGCTTGCTAAGCGAAAGGCAGCATAAACTGCTTCCTGTGCGCTTCCGGTATTCACAATCACCGGCGAAACATCTTTAAATGCAGAATTGATTTTAGTGTTATCGGTTCCCATACAAACAATTGCCTTCACTTTTTCTTTCACCAGTTCAAATAATAATGAGTAGTCATTTCCTTTATCGACGCCACCCAAAATCAAGATGGTTTGCTTTTCCATGCTTTCCAGGGCAAACCACGTGCTGTTAACGTTTGTAGCTTTGCTGTCGTTCACGAATTCCACTCCGCGAACTGTTGCAATTGTTTCCATACGATGCGTAAGGCTTTCAAAGGTTTGAATCGCTTCGCGAATCTTTTCTTTGCGAATTCCGACTGTTGATGAAGCTATTCCCGCCGCCATTGTGTTGTACTGATTGTGTTTCCCTTTTAGCGCAAAATCGTAGATACTCATTTGCATTTTCTCATCTCCCGTCGTTATGGTCATCATGTTATTTCTAATCGAAGCGCCTTGATTGTTTTCTCTGTTCATTGTGAATGGTAGTGGGTTAGCTTTAATAGTATAGTTTCGGAAATGTTTCATAGTGATTGGATCGTCTTCACAGTAGATAAAGTAATCGTCTGTGGTTTGGTTCTGGGTGATTCGAAACTTACTGTCAATGTAATTTTCAAACCTGTACTCATAGCGGTCCAGATGGTCTTCCGTGATATTGGTGAGAATTGCAATGTCTGGCCTGAACGTGTGGATATCGTCCAGTTGGAAACTGCTTATCTCCGCAACGTAAAGAGCTTTTGGATCGACGGCAACTTGTTTCGCAAATGAGAAACCGATATTTCCTACAATCGCTGCATCCAAATCTGCCATTTTGCAGATGTGATGAATAAGCGCTGTTGTGGTTGTCTTTCCATTACTCCCCGTAATTCCAATGATCTTACTGTTTTCTTTATAGCGGTACGCGAATTCGATTTCGCTGATGATCTTAATTCCTTCTTTTCTTATCACCTTCACCAGTTCATTCTTTTCCGGGATACCCGGGCTTTTCATCACTTCATCTGCGTCTAAAATAAGTTCTGCAGTATGCTTTCCGGCCTCATAGCTAATTCCATTTTCTTCGAGCTCCAAACGATACTTGTCCTTCACCATTCCGCCGTCTGAAACAAAAACATCGTAACCCCTTTGCTGTCCTAATAAGGCAGCACCCACTCCGCTTTCTCCGGCACCCAGTATTACTAACCTTTTACCCATGATACAGTCGATCCAATAATTATTGGTTGATCAATAAGGCCCGGATTAAAGGGGGTTCTTCGGTAGTTTGGAATTTTCTTTCTGCACCACAATCTTTTTTCGCTGGCGGTTTTTCCTTGATTGGAAATTGAGCACGTGGTTTTCCTGTTAATCGTTGGTTACGAA
The DNA here is from genome assembly GCA_014379515.1 of Chitinophagaceae bacterium. Taxonomy (GTDB): domain Bacteria; phylum Bacteroidota; class Bacteroidia; order Chitinophagales; family Chitinophagaceae; genus Endoryza. Next base: position 1,350 of record JACMLR010000330.1, on the reverse strand, counting down.
TTTTTTTTCTCTTGTATTATCTCACCTTCAGCGTCACAATCGAAAACACAATACAAAGAATGGTAACTATCCAAAAGCGCGTAACAATTTTTGCTTCGTGATATCCAAGTTTCTGATAATGGTGATGCAATGGACTCATCAGGAAAACACGTCGCCCCTCACCATATTTTCGCTTGGTATATTTAAAATAGGTGACCTGGATTGTCACACTCAGCACCTCAACCAGGAACACTCCACATATAATAGGTATCAACAATTCTTTTCGTACGATTATCGCTAATGCTGCAATGATTCCCCCGAGCGTCAAACTACCCGTATCACCCATGAAGACCTGTGCAGGATACGCGTTGTACCATAGAAAGCCAACACATGCTCCAATAAGTGCCCCGATAAAAACCGAGAGCTCGCCAAGGTTGGGTATGTACATGATGTTGAGATACTCGGCAAATCGTAAGTTGCCACTCGCATAGGCAAAGACACCAAGGCAGGCACCGATGATCGCACTCGTACCCGTCGCTAAACCGTCGAGGCCATCTGTAATATTTGCACCATTTGATACCGCGGTAATAATAAATATTACAATGAGCATGTATAGTACCCAGGTAAATCCGCGAAGTGCAACCGGCAATAGTTTCGAATAATTAAACTCGTGTGATTTTACAAACGGTATTGTCGTAATCGGTTCGTTTGCTTCAACAAAGTATTTCGTTTTGCCATCAAACGTTCGTTCAATGATCGTGCTATCACCTGGTTTCACAACGCCTGTATACTCGCGCCAAACTTTTGTATTCTCATTAAATAAAAGAACTGTTGCTACTACGATTCCTAACACTACCTGGCCAAGAATTTTGAACCAGCCTGCCAGACCATCTTTATCTCCCTTTTTATAATTAACACCTTTCTGCTGCGCTAGCTTTTTTGATCGTAGTTTCAGGTAATCATCAATAAAACCTATCAACCCAAGCCATACGGTGGCAAAAATCATTAGTCGGATATATGCCTTGTTCAAATCAGCCAGCAACAGTGTTGGCACCAGTATCGCGAGGATTATAATAAATCCACCCATTGTTGGTGTACCCTTTTTTTGCTGTTCACCAACCAATCCAAGATCACGCACTGTTTCACCCACTTGCTTATTGCGTAAGAAGTTTATTAACTTCTTACCAAATACTGCTGAAATAATCAGCGAGAAAATAACTGCCAGCAACACCCTCGAGGTAATAAACTCGAACAAGGCACTGCCTGGGAATTTCATTCCCATTGTCTCCAGCCATTGTTTAAGGTGATAAAGCATTTCGTTGGTTTGTTGCCCGGAGTTAAAGAGAAGAAAAGGAATTCCGTTTCTTTGTG
>JACMLR010000329.1 GCA_014379515.1 Chitinophagaceae bacterium | reverse complement strand
TACCGCAGCTTCCAGTTAAAGCTATAACCCGAAGCAAGGGTACTGTCGTTGGCTATTTTGCGGCGGAACCTTTCGTCGAGGCGAAACCATTGCATCAGCCGTATTTTGGGATATTTGGTATGCCATTGAATCTGCTGCCAGGGGCGGTGTTCTGGTTGGGAAATATTCTGATGACCTTCGGCCGGAAAATGATTTATGAAAGCGTAACCGGCTGTCAACTTTGTATCATTGTTGAGGTAATAGGTTAATCCTAGTCGTACAATGCCAGTTGAAAAATTGGTAAAGAAGTCTTTTTTGGTTCGAAGATGAAAATCCGACCACAAACCCCATTTATCGCTAAACCGCACCTGGTTGAAATAACCTAACCAAATCTGCGACTCATGCGCAGTCGTTTTTTGCGTTATACCTTCAAAAGAACATAGGAACAGAATAGAAACAAGTAGAAAAGTGCGCATAGCGATTTTTTTTAGAAACACAAATGCAATGAATTGTTACGGGTTCATTACTAGTTTGTATTGCTAAATTAGTAATGAACCCGTAAGCACAGTAATCTGTTTTATTATTGTTGCTGTCTTATTGTTGCTGGATTGAGAATCGCAACGTAACTCCGTAAGTACGTGGATCGCCTAGTACGGCGGCATAATGGCCAGCGTTACCGGCTGCCGGCAAAAGTTGTTCAAAGTAATCCTTTGCAAGAAGATTCCGACCCCAAACAAATACAGTCAGACCTGGACTGGATCTAAAGCCAATTCTTCCGTTCAACAACGCATAACCGTCGATATTGAGAAATTGCGAGGGTGAAGGACTTGATGAAAATCCTGTTCGGAAATAGCTATCGAGCCCGATAAAATATTTACCTGGCTGGTTGAAAACACTGCCTGATCCAAATAGCAGATCTCCACCAATAGACCCTGCCCATTTGGAAAGGCCAGGTAAACCTCCTCCTGATACATCTTTGAATGCTTTTGCTGCGCCGGTTTCTTCAAGGGGGACAGGCGCGTTGGTAAAGGAGACATATTTGCCTTCTGTGAATGCAAGATTTCCATACAACGAAAATGAATTTGTTACGCGCACACTACCATCTATCTCTACGCCTTGTACACGTACTTCTTCCGCATTGGCAAGATAACCACGGTTCACGCCGACTTCAGCAGTTTGCACGGTTGTTTGATAATCTTTTATCTGTGTTCTATGAAACACAACATTCAGTATTGCAATTTTAGCGGGCTGGGTTTTTACACCGATTTCGAAATGACGAACTGATTCCGGTTTTATCCGGGCAAGGTCAATCAAAATCTCGCCATTCGCAGTCGGTAAACCACCAAGGTTAATTCCAACAGGCTTGTAGCTTTGCGAATAGGTTGCGAAAGTGTTGATGCGTTCGCTGGCTTTGTAAGCCAATGTTAGTTGGCCAGAAATATTACTTTCGTCAACATCAGCGGTAAACGCCTGATCGGTATACACCATTCGCTGCAAAGCAATTAATGTAGCATCTGTTGTTTGAAGTCCGCCGTATGTTTTCCGGTCGAAGTCTACTTTCTTTTTGTCGTAGTTATACCGGATGCCTGGCAATAAATGCAGACGTTCTGTAATCGCCCAATCAATTTGACCGAACAATGCTGCGCCAAAAGTTTTAAGTTGGGAATTTGTCCGTATTCCATATCCTTCAAACAGACCGGGTGTTTTCCATTTATCACTTGTTGAGCTTTGAGAGAAACGCCATTGTGCCGCGCCAGACTCTTCAATATGAAAGGGATCAGTTACTAGATCCTGTCCAATTAAAAAAACTCCCAGGACTCCACTAACTTTTGAGGAGATATCACCAGCATAACGAACTTCTTGTGTCCACTGCTCGTGACGGGAGGTTGCCTGGGATAGTTGCAAAACAGACAACCCGGTAAAGTCGCGGTCGTTCGATGGATCCCAGTTCCAATAACGCCAGGCAGTAGTTGACGTTAATGTTCCGCGCCCGATTTTAGCATCTATATTTAATGAAGCACCGCCCAATTGGTTACCGGATTTCCAAGGTGTGTTGTGATCTATCACCCGATCGAATGGATTACGACTCGGCAACTGGTAATTTAATGATTTAATGATCGAATCAAATTGGCGATACCCTGCACGTTGTGTTTTGACAACTCCTGCAAAAACCTGCGCATAGCCATCAGGTTTTTGATCCGTAATATCAGCAATGAATGTGATTTTTATTTTACTTGTTGGTGCATATAAGAGTTGACCGCGTACACCGATATTGTTGAGATTATTCACCGGTTTGCCTGTAGCAACATTGTCGAGTACTCCATTGCGTTGTGTACCTGAGAATGATATGCGTCCCGCAAGTTTTTTTCCGATAGGTCCGGTAACCGATGCTTTCGCTTGCACAAATCCATAATTCCCATAACTCACTTCGAATGCCGCGCCGGGCTTAAATTTTGGTGCCCGTGTCGTCACGTTGAATGCGCCGGACGTGGTGTTTTTCCCGAACAGCGTGCCTTGCGGCCCACGCAATACTTCGATACGTTCAATGTCGATGAAGTCGAGTGTGGTAGCAGCAGGCCGCGCATAATAGATGCCATCCACATAGAAACCGACTCCAGGATCGATGCCGTCATTGGTCAAGCCGAAGGTCGAACCAAGACCGCGAATGTTTAATGTCGTATTTCGTGGATTTGAAGAATATAGTTGTACGGATGGAACGAGCTCCTTCAAACGATTTACATTGAAAGCGCCCGTTTCTTCCACTTTTGCTCCAGCCACCAATGAAATTGGAATAGGAACGTTTTGAGCTGTTTCAATACGGCGCCGCGATGTGATAACCAACTCCGCCATTTCATTATTAGTAAATAATACGATGGTCAGTAACGTGTCTTTTATTTCGTTAATCTCGATTTCTACGGGTATAAAACCAGTAGAGGAGATTGTGAGAACGAATGGTAACGCAGATGGTGTTTGGATACTGAATTGTCCCTTCGCATCGGCGATCTTGAATGAGTTTGTACCTTTTATTTGCACAGATGCAGCTTCGACAGGGAGGCCTTTTTCATCCTTAATAGTGCCCGTCAGTCGCGTCTGTGCTACCGTGATGTTTCCAAGGAAAATGAGTAATGCAAGTAGATGCAGTTTGTTTTTCATTGTAAGTAAAAAAATTGTAATAGTTGATTGTGTCGTTTAGTTGTTTATCGATCACTACAACATCGTTGAAGCGAATTGTGAATAAAGTTGTGTTTGCTCATCATACCAGTTTAATTCCTACTAATTTAGTAGACTAACAAGACCAAAAAAAACTGTCTCAACAAAAGACAGCGATTCCTAAAAAGCTCTAACAAGAATCCGGATACTCCAAATAACAACGATGGTTCCGAGCAAAATAAAGGATGCTTTTCTGGGTAGTTTCCCTTGAATTCTTGCAGCGATCGGTGCAGCAAGCAAGCCTCCGATAACGAGCGCAAGAATGACTTGCCAGTGTTGTACACCAATTAGCGTGAAAAAAGTAAATGCACTTGCAAGGGTTACAAAAAACTCAGTCAGCGATACAGAGCCAACAACAAACCTTGGTGTTCTTCCTTTTGTTATAAGCGTTGCAGTAACAATCGGCCCCCATCCACCGCCACCAAATGAATCAAGAAATCCACCTGCACCCGCCAACCAGCCGTACTGTTTGAATTTCTTTTTCACTGTGATGGGTGTAAAGGCTGTGATGAAGATTTTAATTCCAAGAAACAACGTATAGGCGGCCATGATAGGACGGATGTAACTGATATGTGTTTCGCCAAACTTTACAAGCAACACTGCACCCAAAACAGCCCCGATTACCCCAGGGATTAAAAGTGCCTTGAATAGTTTCTTATTGACGTTGCCGAATTTGTAATGACTATAACCCGATGCTCCACTTGCAAACATTTCTGCCGTATGGATGCTTCCACTGATTGCTGCCGGACTAACATTCGCCTGCATAAGTACAATTGCGCTGGTTACACCATAACCCATACTTGTAGCGCCATCCACCATTTGTGCCAGGAATCCCGCAAGAACCATCCAACCAAAATTTGGCTCCAGTGTATTATAAAAATCAACTGTGCCGCTGGCGAGATCGCTGAAAGGAACATAAGAAAAGATGAAGTGACCAGTCAGCATAAAACCAAATGCCAGCAATGAATAAGTGGCAATCTTGCGCCAACGTTGCTCACTACCAGTTTCCTCTTTTTCGGCTAGAACCTTAGTCAGTTTATTTAATTTTTTGACCTTATCATCAAAATTTCCATTCAATTTTGTTCTGATAGATTGCATGTTGGTCAATACTTCATCTAACTCCGCAGGCAGGGTCTCGTTAAAGGTATCTTTTAAACGCTTTGCGATCGTGGGCGATTTTCCATTAGTAGAAATGGCAATTTTGAGATTTCCTTTTTTAACAACCGCGCCGAGATAAAAATCACAGAGCTCCGGCTTGTCGGCAACATTCACCAATAAATTTCTTGCCTTCGCGTCTTCACGGATTCGTTCCGCAAGCGGAATATCATTTACTGCAACAATTACTACATCCGCCAGATCGAGATGCCCTGCATGATATTTTTCCTGCAAAATGGTCAGCAATGGATAATCATTCATCATCGCGGTAATACCTTCACACACTTCAGTTGCAACAACCGTAACTCTGGTTTCCGGTGAATTATGAATTACCGCGTGCAATTTTTCGAGCCCAACCTTTCCTCCTCCAATAATCAATAACCTCATCTGCTCCAGTTTTAAAAAAACAGGGAACAAGTGATTGCTTGTCTCTTGAATGATTGATTGATTGTTGTTATTCTGCACGATAAATAAAGCGTAAAAATAGTAATTTCCTACTAAATTAGTAGGATAATAAAATATTTTAAAAAGATTTGGGAAATTTTGAATAACGATCGTTCGTGCAATGCGCTTTCTAGCGTTCGTGCAGTCCGGCTTGCCTCGATTTTATGGAAAGGATATCACCAACTGCTATATTTCCTTCGCCCCGGTGGAGCAAATTCTGTCCAAAATAAATTTGGTTGTTGAGATGGCGATAACTCGCCAATGTTCTAAGAGGTTCTTTGCCTTTCTCGGAAGTTTCCTGGTCGACAGTTGTCAGAACGCATCGTGAACAAAGCTTAACGCCGTAAAAGGTTATGTCCTTTATTTCGAACGATGCAAATTCATCTTCTTCGTAAGGACGTCCGCCTTCGAAAACAATATTGGGACGAAAACGGTTTATTGG
>JACMLR010000328.1 GCA_014379515.1 Chitinophagaceae bacterium | reverse complement strand
TGGCTTGGTAAGCCTCGGCATAGGCCCGAACGATGGAACAGTTGAAGGTCGTGACAAGGTTGCGATTCTTTCAAAGAATCGTCCGGAATGGGTAATACTTGATCTGGCGGTTCAACAAACGGGCGGCATTCTAACACCGATCTATCCAACGATCAACGTTCATGAATTAGAATTTGTATTAATCGACGCGTCTGTGAAATTCGTTTTTGTAAACGACGAAGATCTTTACTTAAAGGTCTTGAGTTTAAAAGAAAGGGTACCGAGCCTCCAGGAAATTTTTACGTTCGAACATACACCACATGCAAAACACTGGAAAGAAGTTACTGCAATGGCAACTCCGCAGTCGATGGAAACCGTTCGTCAATTTGCTGCGCAGGTAAAAAATGAAGATATCGCCACAATTATTTATACCTCGGGCACGACAGGCAAACCAAAGGGGGTGATGTTATCGCATAATAATATTCTTAGCAATGTACTGGCAAGTATGGAATGTTTTCCGCCAGGAGAGCGAATGCGTGCGTTGAGTTTTCTACCGCTCAATCATATTTTTGAAAGGATGGTAAGTTATATCTACCTGTTTCGCGGGACATCGATCTATTATGCTGAGAGCATGGAGACCATTGGTGATAATTTAAAAGAAGTAAAGCCTGATCTTTTCACAACTGTTCCCCGATTGCTTGAGAAAGTATATGATCGTATCATGCAAAAGGGCGCGGAACTCACTGGTGTGAAACGAAAATTGTTTTTCTGGGCGCATAGCCTTGCAGAGAAGTTTGAAATAAATGCGAATCAATCGGTATGGTATAAAATGCAATTAGCGCTTGCGAACAAAATTATATTTAGCAAATGGCGGGAAGGACTTGGAAATAATATTACGTGTATTGTTACGGGTGGGGCGGCTTGCCAGGTAAGATTGATTCGAATCTTTACGGCGGCGAAGATTATTATAATGGAAGGTTATGGACTGACGGAAACCTCACCTGTAATTTGTGTGAATCGATTCCAGGAACAGGATCGAAAGTTTGGATCGGTGGGGCCTGCAATTCGAAATGTTGATATTAAAATTGCCGAAGATGGCGAGATTCTTTGCAAGGGACCAAACGTTATGGTCGGGTATTATAAGCGACCTGATCTTACAGAAGAAGTGATTAAAGATGGTTGGTTTTTGACTGGTGATATTGGTGAAATTGTTGATAAGCGATTCTTGAAAATCACGGATCGTAAGAAAGAGCTCTTCAAAACAAGCGGTGGTAAATATGTAGCGCCATTACCGATCGAGAGCAAGTTAAAAGAATCGATGTTCATTGAGCAAGTGATGATTGTTGGTGCAGAACAAAAATTTGTTGCCGCCTTAATTGTTCCATCATTTCCAACGCTAACAGAATGGTGCCGGAATAATGGAATTGCGGAGAAAAAGCAGGACGATCTTTTAAAAAACCCAAAAGTGCTGAGTCATTATAAAGAGTTGGTGGAGAGTTTCAATAAATTTTTCAATCATGTTGAGCAGGTGAAGAAATTTGAATTGCTGCCGCGCGAGTGGTCGATCGAAACGGGCGAGATGACTCCGAAATTATCACTGAAGCGAAAGGTGGTGATGGAGAAATACAGGGACGCGATAGGGAGATTTTATTCGTAGAGGGAGTTTGAAGTATGGAGTGTGGAGTGCGGGAGTGACGCCCCTCCGTACTTCATACTCCATCCTCCATCCTCCATGCTTCATACTTCATACTTCGCATCCTTCATACTCCAAACTTCATACTCCGCACACCGCTCTCGCTCTATCTTTCCTATATTTGCCACCCATTGTTTCAATGTTCAATGGCCCGGTAGTTCAATGGA
>JACMLR010000327.1 GCA_014379515.1 Chitinophagaceae bacterium | reverse complement strand
TAGTGGTGATTATATGTTCCAGCGTCAAAAATAATGTTCGTTGATAGTATTCGTAGTGTCATAATGCGACAATTTAGGGGGTAGTAATGACCAATATTTGTAAAGAGGCAATGAATGGTACAAAAGAAGAACAAAGGTCAAACGGTTAATGCACAGATAGTGAAAAATTGTATTAGAGGTGTCACCGGAACATTAAAATAGTTAGGTATTTATGTTAGATTTTCCCTTCCAGGGAAATTGTAGCTCTAATCGTACGATTTGTTGCGAAAGATGATGGATTTTTATTTGTCGTAAATACATTACAAATGGGGTATTGGGAGTGGCTGGACAATATTGATAAGTCTCTTTTTCTTTTTTTGCACGCGGACCTCGCTGCGCCGGAATTAGATTTCTTCTTTAAGGGTTTGCGCAACTCAATCACCTGGCTTCCTTTTTACGGATTCGTTTTATTTTGGATTATCCGCTATTATCCGAAGCAAGCTTTTCAATTCATCTTACTGACGGTCTTCACTGTTGCAATTACAGATTTCACCAGTGCCAGTATCATGAAACCTCTTTTCGCAAGGGGTCGGCCATGTTTTGATGCGGATCTTAAAACCGAATTGAGAAATCTAGTGAATTGCGGAGGATTCAATTCATTTCCTTCCAGCCATGCTTCAAATCATACGGGAATGGCTACATTTTGGTTTTGGAGCATTTTCATGTTAAATGGTCGAAAATTACATTGGCTATTTCTGTGGGCAGCGGCGATCGGATATGCGCAGGTGTATGTGGGAAAACATTATCCGTTCGATGTGGTTGTGGGCAGTGTATTGGGTTGGTGTGTAGGTATCGTAACTTCAAAACTATTCGAACGCTGGTGTTTCCGCACAGACGAAAGGTACAAACCTTCAACAATGTAGACGACCAGATTCATTTTACCTATAGATCTATTTTTGCGCGATGAATGAATTCTCCGGAAAATTGAAGAGCCCGGTGATTGATTGGGTGGGTTTGCTTATCGGCTTGAGCGTGCTCGTAAATCTTAGCGGGATATTTATCACAATTCTAGGTCCTGATGGTGCATTGTATGCCTCGATTGCCAAGCGAATGGTGCAAAGAAATGATTATGTAAATCTTTTTGCAGAGGGCAAAGACTGGCTTGATAAACCACACTTTCCATTTTGGGTAACAGCGTTTTCTTTTCGTGTCTTCGGTTTCACTACATGGGCCTATAAATTGCCGGCCATTCTCTTTTTATTCGCAGGTGGCTGGTATACTTACTGTCTTGCCAAAAAACTTTATAATCGAACCATTGCCCGTTGGTCGGTACTCATATTTTTTACAGCAGAGCATATCATCATTTCAAATAATGATGTTCGTGCCGAACCGTATTTAACCGGGTTGATTGTTGGTAGTCTTTATTACTTTTTCATTGCGAGTACGGAAAACAACAAGGGTGCACTTTTTATAGGCTCCGTTCTCGCAGCTTGTGCGGTGATGACAAAAGGACCTTTTGCGTTGATCCCGATTGTCACTGCGTTAGGAGCTCATTTTCTACTCAAGAAACGATACAGGGATCTTTTTCATTCGCGTTGGCTGATTGCTGCCTTGCTCATCTTGATATTTATTCTGCCCGAATTATATTGCTTATATGTGCAGTTTGATGCGCACCCGGAAAAACTTGTATTCGGACGTACTCAAGTTTCCGGTATTCAGTTTTTTTTCTGGGATAGTCAATTTGGTCGCTTTTTTAATACCGGGCCGATTAAGGGGAAGGGGGATTTGTTCTTCTTTTTTCACACGCTGTTATGGGCATTCGTTCCGTGGTCGTTGCTCTTGTATGCCGCGTTTGTTCATATAGTCAGAAAGCATTGGCGAAATCCTTTTTTGAAACACGAATGGCTAACAATCGGGGGCGCAACCTGCACGCTGCTTTTGTTCTCATTATCGAGGTTTCAGCTGCCGCATTATGCAAATATTGTGTATCCGTTACTTTCGATTGTGCTGGCTGCTTATCTCCATGAAGTCAAATCGGAAAAGACATGGCGGGTGATACGCATTACACAATCAATAATTATTGTTTTAATTATTATTGCTGTATCAGGTTTACACGTTCTATACAAACCGGCCCAGTTGAATGTTTCAACGGTGGTTATTATACTGCCGTTGGTAGTGATTCTGATTCTCAGCAATAAATTCCCGTCCCTGTCAAACGTGCAACTGATTCTTTGGCGAACTGTACTTTCGGCGGCTATTCTCAATTTCTATCTGAATTTGAATTTTTATCCGGATCTTCTGCAATACCAATCGGGAAGTCAAGCGGCCATTTATGC
>JACMLR010000326.1 GCA_014379515.1 Chitinophagaceae bacterium | reverse complement strand
TAAACGCAGTAAGCAAAAACGATTTTCTCATGTCTAACATTTTTTGGTGTTAAGTGAGAAAGCTACGTAATTCTGTGGAATGCTGAGTGATAATTGGAGGGGCGGAACCTCAGGTCGTGGCTTTTTTCAGAATGGAATTCCCGATCGCGCAATCAAGGCAACGCCTCTGATCGCAATAAAATGCTTTCAGTTCGAGAACGGCTTGTGAATCGCATCCATTTTTGATTGCTATTCCCAAACTTTTGAATTTACGGGTGACGGTATTTTGCTCCGCTGCGGTTTCCTCGAGCCATTTAAGTGCCTTTGATTTGAATCGGTCATCGTCTTTATATTGGCCATATGCAAATAAAATCGGGCAGATACAGTTGATCACAAGTGTGTCGATCATTTGATCGCCAAGAACTTTTGGCTGGTACTCACTTAATTCGTCGAATACAAAATGATAATGCCAATAATCGTTTGCTGTTACTTTCAAAAGTAATTTTAGTTGTTTGAGATCGTCGATCTCGATGATGTTCGAGAATAAATGCCCGGACTGATAGATAAGCATTGCCAGTTGTGCCAAACGAATTGTTGGAAAGTTTACCGGGCGCATCCGCAGAAAATACAGCGGATGAAAATTCGGTTTCAGTTTATATTTCTTTTGAAGGAACCGGTATTCAGACCGTAGCATTACGGGATAGTCTTCCTGGAAACTTCTTTGAAGGAGACCCGACTGCCCAAATAACAATGCTTCTAGCTGATGTATTTGAAATTTATGTTTTGATAGAATTCGGGAAGGCAAACTTCGCGCAAGCAACTCGAAGGCATTGGTATTTACTTTTGCGCCAAAATTCCGCGCGAGTAGCCACCAGAAGGATTCTTCCCAATGAAAATTTGTTTCCTGAAGCCATGATTCAACCAGGCTTGCTTTTCGAAACATTCGCTCTGCCAATAATCGGTCTTTCCATGCCTGCATCACCAACGGCTCAACCTGTTTAACCTGCCGGCTGCAAGGCACATACCCGGCATCCTGCATCCATTGCTCATATTGATTGAGTAGCATGTTTGAGACCCGGTTGCACAATTGAAGAACAGGAAATGGCATGTATGCAGCTGTATCGTGTTCCCAGACAACGTGGAGAATTACATTTTGGTAATTGTCATCCGTATCGTGTTTATGCCGAAACCAATCTGAGGATTTGAGGTGTAGTTCTATATTACCAGCCAACAGGGTACTACCGCATTTTATTCGTGCAAAGCTAAAATCCGGACCCTGGTGGGTGTTCAAAATACCGGGATGAAGAACGGTTAGGTTTTCACCGTTTTCAACCACCAATTCCTTACTGTTGTAGTATTGATTCTGCCAGATGTACTGTAATAACCTTTCCGTCATAGTTAACTATGCTTTGAGGTTATTGCGCATAACAAGTTACACGCTAACGAAATGTTTGAAATGAGGTATTACGGAAACTATTGGTGAATTTCCTTCAATGCTTGAATAACCCTGCTTACCGGCAGACCCATCACATTATAGAAATCGCCTTCAATCCGTTGGATTCCGACAACGCCGATCCATTCCTGGATGGCATATGCTCCTGCTTTATCGAAAGGCTTGTATTTATCGACGTAGAATTCAATTTCTTCCTGTGTCAATTCATTAAACCAAACAGCTGTACTATCCGAAAAACTTTTCTCGTGTGCATCGTTCAATAACACCACTCCTGTAATGACATGGTGAATTCGGCCAGACAAACGAGTAAGAATGGAAACTGCTTCTTCCCTGTCGTGAGGCTTCCCGATAATTTCACCATCCAAAACCACAACGGTGTCGGCGGCGAGAATAATTGGTTTGTCTGCAAGCGATCTATATTTAGAATCAGCCGCAACAGCAAGAGCTTTGTTTCGCGCAATATGCACAGGTACATCTTCAACACTCATCTCTGCAGGAAAATCTTCCGGACTGGATTGAATGATGATATCGAACTCGACCTCGGCCCATTCGAGTAATTGTTTGCGTCGCGGCGACTGTGAAGCAAGGACGATTTTCTTAATCATAAATGCAAAAAAAGATCATTGATAAAATTCCGGTCATCATCACTAATTTAATCCAGATACTAAGCAAGTGAAAATCGCGCGTAGTTGTAGCTGAAAACAATCGGCGAAAAATTAACAGCAGTGGCAACAGAATGAGAACAACGGCGTACACGATCGACCACCACCAGCGATATTGCATTACATAAACCTGGAGAATCAAAACGGCTGCGATTAGGACGATCAGCCAGGTAGCAATGAAAACTTTTGAAGCATTTAAGCCCCATACGATCGGCATTGTACGGCAGCCATATTTTTCATCCCCTGAGCGATCTTCAATATCTTTTATCACTTCCCGTATTAACGAGATAATAAAAGCAAATCCGCTATAAAGAATTGCAAGTTTAAAGATTTTTGCAACAGCGCTCACAACGATCGGGTCGTTCGCGGCAAGAAAGTATCTCGGCATTTCGGCAACATAAAGCACAAGCACTACCCAGCCGGTCAATAGCGAAATAATAATATTACCCGTCAATAATTTCTTTTTGAATGTTGTTGAATACACCCATAGCAATAACACGCAGCCAATATTTGCGAACCCGAGTAATAAATTGTGATTGTTCTTCCATCCAACAAAAAAACTGATGAGAACGCCGATTCCGGAAAGTAAGATATGCCAGAGGATTGCCCAACGACGCTTGATTATTTTTTCGACAACCAGTTTCTCGGGCTTATTGATCCGATCGATATTCAAATCAAAATAATCGTTGATGATATACCCTGCCGCGGCTATACACAACGAAGCAAAGACCAATAGCAGAAAATAGAAATTATTTAATTGTGGTGCAGATGATGCGTCACGAAGGGATGGCACAATGATACAATATTGAAAAAGGAATTGTGTCAGTGCTATGAATAACAAGTTCAGCGAGCGAATCAATCGAAAAAAAGCTACAATCAGTCTCATCCCGGGGTCAAGTTAAGCAATGAAATAGAGTACACAAAAGTTTACCGGCTTGGAATATCCGAATTCAAATCCCAGGCATTGCGCATCTTCAATACCTTTTCAATTACGTCTCTCACACAACCCTGGCCGCCGGCTATGGGCGAAATATAATTGCTAATGGATTTGATTTCCGCAACAGCATCAACAGGACAGCAGGCCAGGCCCACCTGTTTCATCGCGGGGTAATCGGGAATGTCATCACCCATGAATAAAACCTCTTCCCATTTGAGTTTACGTGCACTAACATACTCGTTCAGCCTACCAAGTTTATTTTCTTCTTTCATAAATACATCGCGAATGCCCAGGCCATTGAGCCTTGTTACAACCGCATCGGAGTTGCTACCGGAAATTACTAAAATGTTGAACCCTTTTTTTACAGCCAACTGCAATGCGTAGCCATCTTTAATGTGCATCCGCCGAATAAATTGTCCGTCCTCATGAATTAATAATGTTCCATCAGTCATCACGCCATCAACATCAAATACAAACGTAGTAATCTGCCCAAATTTTTCCAATAGATTCATGCACATGTTTTTTTGTGATCTGCTGTAGAATGACGGCCAAAATTAGCGGTATTGCCTGGAATAATTCGGGTATGCTTGTTAAGTAACGGGCAACAAAAAGCCGCCCGGAAAATCCGGGCGGCAGATTTTACAAGCGCCGTGCTTAATTCTTTTTGGTATTGTACACGATGTTCTTTTGAACCACCATATCGTTAACGACATTTACGGCTTCGTTTAAATATATATCGCCGCGAAGTCTTTTGATCCAATCTTTGAAACGCTCAAGCTTGCCGTTGTCATATTCAAATTTCTTTAAATCATCTGCCAGTGCAGTAACATCGATTTCAGTTGGCAACTTCGCCGAAGCTTCAATTTGTTTCACCGATGCCTTGATTTGTTTTTGTTCTTCAAGGTATTTCTTCAGGTTCAACGTTACTACCTTATCATTTTGCTCTGCAATCCACTGTGCATTTTTGTGTATTACTTCAAAAGAATTGCTTGTTTTGATGCGTTCGCTACTTGCAGCCTTGATCGGTTGCAAATCGAGACTGTACTTCCAATTGCTATAATCGGCTTTCGGAATTTCATCGTAAGGCAATGCTTCAGGATTATCTTTTTCACGGAACTTCGAAAACTCATAGATATCAGGCAGATTAATGTCGGATACAACTCCACGCAATTGCGTTGAGCCACCATTGATTCTATAATATTTTTGCAGCGTCAATTTTATTGTACCCAAATCACTGTTTGGATCAACAAAGCCAACAACTTTATCGAGGCCGATACTGCGTTGAACAGTTCCCTTACCGTATGTAGAAGAACTTCCGATAATCACTCCCCTATTATAATCCTGGATTGCAGCGGCAAAGATCTCAGAAGCCGATGCACTGAATTCATTTACCATTACTGCAAGTGGACCGTCATAAAGAACCGATTTATCCCGATCGAAATAAACCTGAGGTTTACCATCGCGGTCTTTCACCTGGACGATTGGACCTCCCTCAATGAATAAACCAACCATCTGCACTACATCATACAGTGAACCGCCACCGTTATTACGAAGATCCATCACCACACCATCCACATTTTGTTCTTTCAATTTGATCAGCTCTTTACGAACGTCTTCTGAACAACGCGCGCCTTTCGGATCATCAAAATTGGCATAAAACTCAGGCAGATAAATGAACCCTAACTTACCCTTATCAGTATTTATAACTGCGCTACGCGCGAATGTTTCGTCCTGGACAATCTCATCGCGGATAAGGGTTACAACTTTAATTGAACCGTCCGTTTTTTTCAATGTCAGCCGAACCTCAGTTCCTTTTTTACCACGGATGATTTTTACAGCATCTTCTGTTACGAAGCCGGTAAGTTCAACCGGCTCAGCAGAAGCCTGAGCCACTTTCAATACAATATCTCCAACCTGGATCTGTCCGGATTTCCATGCAGGACTTCCAGCGAGAAGTGTTGCTATTTTGATATTGCCTTCTTCTTCACGAAGAGAAGCGCCGATACCGTAGAAACGACCGCTCATCTGCTCATCAAAGTAGCGTTTATCAACCGGTGGGAAAAACGTTGAATGCGGATCCATGGTTTCGGTAATAATATTCACGAAACTATTGAAACGATCATCTTCACTAACCTTTACAATCATGCGATCGAATGTGCGATCCATGATCTTCAACACTCTTTCCCGAGCTTCTTTCTCAAGCTCAGCATCTGTTTTCACAACAAATCCTTCAGTACCCTTATTCTTTTCCCGATTTTCGAGCAGATCTGCGTAGCGGTCTAGCACCAGGTATTTTAACCGTTTCCTCCAGGTCTCTTTCCTCTCTGCTTCTGTTTTTGGGAAATCATATTCGTCGGGGTTAAGATTGGTAGTCTCTTCTTTTGTAAAGTCGAAAGGCTTGGCAAGGATTTCCTTGTAAAGAGCCGAAACTTCGGGAAGTCTCTTTTTCACGATTTCCGAAACGGCCGGGACAAACAAGACGTTTGATCCCAAAATTTCATCATCCAATTTGGTTTCAAACTTCTTCAAAGCCTGGATGTCGGATTGAAGCAAAATATTCTTGCTTTCGTCAACATACCTGTCGGTAAAAAATTTCTTGAAAAGGACTTTGGAAAATTCGTCGTCGATTTTCTTCGGACTGAAATGGACTTCTTTCAACATATCTCCGACGTTATGGAGAATTTTTTCATACTTCCCGGGAGGATTTCCACCCCAGCCGAATGTATTGAAAGCAAGAATTAATCCTGCACCGAGAAACAGGATGAGCACGGGTAAAGTTCTTTTGCTAAACATATTTTTAATCGCTTTTTGCATGTAACCAAAAATAACGATTAATAATCTCAGTTGTTGCAGGCCAAATTCAATATTAACAGGTGATTCTGGACATTTTACACGAGCGGGACGATCCGGGTATGATCGAAAAAAGAAATCCCGAAATGGGTAAATTTCGGGAAGATTGGGTAGCTAACCGGGTTCGAACCGGCGACCCTCAGAACCACAAACTGATGCTCTAACCAACTGAGCTATAGCTACCGTTTAACGTCGCAAATCTAAGCAATAATCGTTTGCACCCTATACCCGACATAAAAAAAAATTTACGCTTTTATTTGACCTGCGATTATGGTTTCTTTGCACTCTTAAAAAAGACGAATGTATTTGCTTATCCTCTTACCAATTGTTTCTGCATTGATCGGATGGCTTCTTGCCACATGGATCGTTCGCCATTTCGTCTTCACTGTTATTCCAAATCAACAGCGGGCATTTGCTGCGCAGATTGGCAAGCTTGCCGCAGAACAACTCGTATCGTTCAAAGCTCTTGAAGAAAAGATTGCCGGGCCAGAAAGCATCGGAAAAATAATGCCGGTGATTGAAGGCCATATCGATCATTTTCTGCGTCATAAACTGAGCAAAGCAATGCCTGTTATCAGCATGTTTATTGGCGATAAAACCATCAATCAGCTGAAAGAAGTTTTTATGAAAGAGCTGAATGTTATTTTCCCGGAAACAATGAAGTCTTATGTTCAAAATCTCGAGACTGATCTTGATATCGAGCAGCTCGTGAGTGATAAAATTGGCAGCTTCCCGGTCGGGCAAATCCAGGATATGTTGCTTACAAAGCTTTCCCGGCCAATTAATAAGTTTAAGATTGCAACCGCCCTCTTTGCCGCGCTGATAAGCATTCTCAATGTACTAGCGCTTTATTTTTATTTACGGAACTAAGCGCTTTCCCCTGAACTAATTGTTCACAGCTTCGTTGAAGCCGTTATAAAAGATTTTTGCCTACCATTCATCACAATGTCACAAGTTTGTCAGCGTTGTAACGTCCAACTTTGCAATCAATTTCAAAAAACTACCATGAAATATTCGCTGCTTCTTATCCTATGTTTTCTTGCAATCAGCTCTATTGCTCAAATGCCCGGCGGCGCCGGCAGACCTGGCGGAGGCCAAAATATGAACATCGGTCATTTCTACGGAAAAATCGTTGATGCCAAAACCAACAAAGGAATCGAAGCAGTTTCGGTCCAGCTAATTATGAGCAAGTTTGATACCGTCACCAAAAAAAGGAAAGACACAACTGTTGCCGGTATGCTGACAACAAAAACCGGCGGCTTTACGATGGAAGGCCTGCCTGTAATGGGAAGCTACCGCCTGGTTGTAACCGCGATTGGCTATAAGGCGCTCGATCAAAAAGTGGCTTTTGAAATGCGCCCCCCTCGTGGAGGTGATATGACACAGGCGCTCGCCGGAATCGATAAAGACCTCGGGAATATAAAAATTGAAGAAGATGCGCAGGTACTGGAGTCGGTTACTGTGAGTGGATCAAAAGCATTGGTCAGTACGAGTATCGATCGTAAAGTTTTTAATGTTGAAAAGAATCTCACGTCTGCGGGGGGAACCGCTGTTGATGTCATGAGAAACGTTCCTTCATTGAATGTTGATATTGATGGTTCGGTCACGTTGAGAAATAATGCTCCGCAGATTTTCGTGGATGGCAGACCGACAACCTTAACATTGGATCAAATTCCTGCAGATGCAATTCAAAGCGTTGAAGTCATCACAAACCCTTCTGCAAAGTTTGACGCATCGGGTGGAACAGCGGGCATATTAAATATTGTATTGAAGAAAAATAGAAAGGCAGGATATAATGGAAGTTTGCGCGCGGGAATCGATCAGCGGGGC
>JACMLR010000325.1 GCA_014379515.1 Chitinophagaceae bacterium | reverse complement strand
CTTGGCGGCTCTGCGTCTTTGCGCGCTGTATTCTTTACAGGATTAAAAAATACTTTCTCGCTAAGGCGCTAAGGCGCGAAGAACTTTCGCAGTTCATGCGAATTACAGGGTCACGCAATAGATACCGATTGAAAAAACTCAAGAGTCCTTTGCGACTCTGCGACTTTGCGCGCTGTATTCTTTGCCGAATCAAAAAATACATTCTCGCCAGGGCGCCAAGACGCGAAGAGCTGCCGTAGTTTAATGTTGTCATTTCATAATAAACTTTTCAATCTCTTCTCTTGATACCGGTTTAAATTGATTGTCGAGATTTACCACAATCAAATATCCTTTGTTACCCGGCGTACTCATGAATGCACTAACCAGGTTGTATTGCTCACTGATCAACAGCTTTCCATTCGTCACGTTCCAAATCTCTTTTGCACACAGGCAGCCCAAGGTGGGTGTCAGCGGATAATATGGTTTGTCTTTGAAGTACTCCGGATCAATCGTACTACCATGCGCAATGATCTCCGTTCGGCCAATTTTACCCGCAGCAAACGATTCCTGTATCGGTCGGAACTGTCGCCACGACGGAGGCAACAAATTTAAATAAGCAGTCATCGGATGTATCGATGAATCCCACTTATGATGAAAAAATTTTTCCAGGCTGTCTTCAAACGGCATCTGCAATTGAATATTCGGCGTTGGCCCGATATAATTATTTCTCGAAACACCGGTGGATTGAATGCTATAAATTCCTTGCGGGGTATTTCCATTCGTTAGAAAATAGGGGAGAGAGGATCCCGACCTTGCCAGTTGCTGAAACACCATCAACCTGCCATCTTCCCGTCGCACAAAACTTCCATCCTTATTCTGCACAATTGCAAGACCGGGATAATCCCTGTTCCATCGTTGAAAAGAATAAATAATTTTATTGCCTGCCTGTTTTTGATAATTAAAAAGATCAGCCATTGGTGGACATCGAACAGATGTATTTGCCGGGTACTCGGTTAGGTACTTTTCCAATTCAATCAGTAAGTCGACAGAATCGTATTCTGGAAATTGTTCTACCAGTCGTAGTTTAAGTTCATTGGTATTATTGATGGATGGATCTGCTCGTTTCAAGTAAGACGCACACAACGCAAAAAGCTTTGGAGTTGATTCTTTAAGAAAGATCTCCCTGATCGGCTCCGCATATTCCGTGGGATAAATGGCATATACCATTTCCAGCATTGCCCGTTTGGTGTCGAACTGCAAGCTGTCGTACGACGCAATGATTTTTTTCAGCCCTTTTTCAACCGACTCATTTTTGTATTGAAACTGCGTGATCGCCGAGCAGGCGGATTCAAAGCGATGCTCATTATCCGTCGTTAGTTCCTGATCGAAGGTTTTGCCAATAATATTTTCCCTTAAATCTTTCTCAAGCCGCTGCCTTTTTCCATAGAAAACGAATTCAGAATAAATGTCTTCTCGCTTAGGTTGAGCAAAACAATCGTTCGCCAGCATACCAAAAAGAAAAGTGAGAAAAATAAAAAATCGCATTGTCCAAAAATACGGTCATTTGTGTTTATCATTTGCTTAAATTAGGTGACTAATCCCCAATTATAAATAAGTATCTATAAAAGTTAGCCATGTCAAAAAACGATTCACGCCGAAAGTTTATTCAACAATTAACCGGAACTGCTCTTCTGTTTGGTGCTGGCTCACTTGAGCGACTCCATGCAGAGGAACGAATGGAAGAAAGAATTCTTCAGTACGATCATCGCTATTCTGCAAATGATAAAGTAAGAGTAGCCGTAATTGGAACAGGCATCATGGGCCATAATGATCTTTCATCGGCACTAAAAGTTCCAGGTGTGGAACTTGCCGGTGCTTGTGATTTATACACTGGTCGCCTCGACCGTATGAAAGAATTGTATGGTGCTGATTTATTCGTCACACGCGATTATCGTGAGTTACTTCAGCGAAAAGACATCGATGCAGTAATTATTGCAACAAGCGATCATCATCACGCACGCATTGCCACTGATGCAATGAAAGCCGGCAAACATGTGTACTGCGAAAAGCCAATGGTGCATAAACTTGACCAGGGCCTTGGCGTAATCAACACATGGAAACAAACTAAGAAGACAATGCAGGTGGGAAGCCAGCGTATCAGCGGGCTCGATCATGCGAAAGCACGTGAGCTGTACCAGGCTGGGCAAATCGGTCAACTGAATTGTATTGAAGCCAGCACCGACAGGCAAAGCGCGAATGGTGCATGGCAATATACAATGCCGACAGACGGTAATCCGGAAACAGTTGATTGGGATCGTTACCTCGCGGGAATGCCAAAGCAACCATGGGATCCAAAAAAATTCTTTTGGTGGCGTAACTATAAAGATTTTGGTACCGGGATGTCTGGCGACCTGTTCGTTCATCTTTTAACAGGTATTCATTATATCACCGGATCAACTGGTCCGTCAAAGATTTTTTCGTCTGGGCAATTAAGTTATTGGAAAGATGGGCGCGATGTTCCGGATGTTCTTACTGCCATACTTGAGTATCCTCAAACCGATGCGCATCCGCCTTTCCAGGTGATGCTTCGAGTAAACTTCATCAGCGGTAGCGGTGAAAAAAGTGTGACACGATTTATCGGAAGCGAAGGTGCGATTGATGTTGGTGATGGCATTACTGTAAATCATAGTATCATGTCCAAAGCTCCGGGTATTGGTGGTTGGGATTCGTTAGGAACATATCCCAAAGCAATGCAGGAGCAGTTGCGAAAAAATTATGATGAAAAGTTCAGTTCAGATGATAAGAAAAGACCAACCAAAGAGCCAATTAAATTCCGTGCACCGCAAGGCTTTAATGAACACGTAGAGCATTTTGCAAATTTCTTCGATGGGGTAAGAACAGGCAAAGCTGTTATTGAAGATCCGGTATTCGGTTTTCGAGCTGCAGGCCCATGTCTTGCAGTTAATGATAGTTATTATCAAAAAAAGATAATCAAATGGGATCCTACAACAATGAAGGTCAAATGATTGATCTACTGCATCCCATTGTTTTTTAGGAAGGATTTGCTATGTAGTACGATTAATATTTTATATTTTTCGGAGAACTAAACAAAACCGTTAACTATGAAATCAATCGGAAGCCTACTCGTCATTTTTGGCGCTGCATCGATCATCTTTGGCTTTTTTGATCGCGTTCCCGTTGTGCTTGGCTGGATCAACAATTGGGGTGATACCATTTCCTGGGTTATTAAAATCGGCATGGTCATACTTGGAATTGCATTGTATGTTTTGGGTATGAAAAAAGTAAACGCAGATTCAGCAGCTACAGAAAGTTAAACTTCTTCATTTTATCTATAAATGTCATCCCCACCGGATGACATTTTTTTTGTTTGTTGCCCAGATAATCACCTCATCTGCGATTGCCCGTTTTATTGTTTCTTTGCGGCATGTCTGAAAAGCATTTTCCTTATTTGCAACTACTGCATTTCACGCGGACTGTTTTCGAAAAGATCGGATGTTCGCCCGATGATGCTGAAACTGCCGCAAAAGTTTTATTGAGTGCCGATCTTAGGGGTATTGATTCTCACGGTGTGGCGCGGCTCAGTGGTTATGTTCGTTTGTGGGAGGTAAACCGCATTAATGCAACTCCGGCTATGCGGATAATTCATGAATCACCTTCAACTGCAGTAGTAGATGGTGATAGCGGTCTCGGGCTTATCGTTGCCCCTTACGCAATGCAGGTAGCGATCGATAAAGCCAAAGTTGCCGGAACCGGTTGGGTCAGCGTGCAAAACAGTAGCCATTTTGGAATAGCAGGTTACCATGCGATGATGGCACTTGATAATGATATGATCGGGTGGGCAATGACGAACGCAAGCCCACTTGTTGCTCCAACATTTTCGATTGAACGGTTACTGGGTACTAACCCGATTTGCGTCGCAATTCCCGCGGGAGATGAGCCTGCGTTTGTAGCAGACCTCGCTACAACAACCGCCGCAAATGGAAAACTAGAAATGCTTCAACGTAAAAACCAGAAAGCACCATTGGGCTGGGTTCAGGATAAATACGGAAACTCTTCGGTAAATCCGCACGAATTAAAATCCGGGGGTGCGTTACTTCCTCTTGGCGGCGACCGGGAACATGGCAGTCACAAAGGATATGCCCTCGGGGCGATTGTAGATATTTTTTCCGCAGTATTAAGTGGCGCGAATTATGGACCATGGGTTCCGCCTTTCCCGGCATACGTTCCCATGCCGGATGAACAGCCTGGAAAGGGTATAGGGCATTTTTTTGGAGCGATGAGAATTGATGCATTTCGACGCGCAGATGAGTTTAAGTTGCACATGGATAAATGGATTCGACGATTCAGGAGTGCAAAAACGATCGATGGCGAAGAGCAGGTGTTAATCCCCGGCGATCCGGAACGCGAAATGCAGGAAAATCGCCTTCGGTCTGGTATTCCATTGCTTCCATCTGTTGAAGAGGATCTGAAGTTTCTTGCAGGCAAGCTAGGACTTAGTTTTCAATCTTAATTTCTAACTGCGATCGGCAATTGGAAACAACAGATGCCATCACCTATCTTTGCGCGCGTTAAACAACAATAAACTATCTATGGGCTCGGGGAATTTAAAAGTCATGAAGTTCGGCGGTACCAGCGTTGGTAAACCCGATAGAATGCATTCGGTTGCACAGCTTATTACAAAAGGTAATGAACCAACGATTGTAGTGTTAAGCGCATTGAGCGGAACAACGAATGCGTTAGTCGCGATCGGTGATGCACTGGCAAGCGGTGATAGAAACCTCGCAAAACTGCATATAGAGAAACTCGAGGCACATTATCATGATTTTGTAAAGGAGTTAGTTAAAACGGATGCAGCATATCAAAAAGCCAAAGCTATTATTGCCGAGCATTTTGAATTTCTCACCATCATCCTAAAGATATCGTTCAGTGATGCATTGAATAAAGATATACTTGCGCAAGGGGAATTATTATCAACAAAGCTTTTCAGTGTATATCTCGAAGAACGCGGGATCAATCATGCTTTGCTTCCTGCGCTTGAGTTTATG
>JACMLR010000324.1 GCA_014379515.1 Chitinophagaceae bacterium | reverse complement strand
TTAGCTGAATAAACCGAGAATCAGCCCGAATCGACAAGGTTTATTCTCACCAAATACAGACAGGGCAAGGTTTTCAGTGAGAGAGTGTCAAATTCGTTTTATTGACCCCGATGGAATTTACCAACGTCCCGGCAAAGTCAGAAAGGGGGTTGATGACAGAAATACAATTCCAATTTAGAGATAGCTGACAATTGCGGAACATCAAAAAGCCTCACCACTCACACCGTGTGAAACTACCATTCCTCTAACGCGGCAATCCGGTCAAAAAAGTTGAGCAATGAACAGCTTTCAACTACGCAACGCCATGCCAGGCAAATGAGTATCAAGCTGAGCGAAGACATGGCAAAATTAAAAGGCAGATTGAATTCAGCATCCTCAGAAAAGATTACGAAAGCAAATAAGAATACCGAGCTCTCAAATTCGATAAAATCAATAATAGAAAACTCTCAAGCACAGATAGTGCGAAACGTAAACTCGACTACGTACTTGAGAGTGCTGCTTAGGTATCTGCAAGTTGGGCGCTCATCGGACAGACTGAGTTCAAAAAAATCAAAAGTTGTTGCATTAGAGGCTATTAAATCGGTTGGCCGCAGCCGTATAATAGCAAAAGGCAAATACCTACGCTATCCAATGGATGATTAACAGAAAAGCGGCCGCACCGACAGCATTTTGTTTTTTAGTAGGTTCGGCTACTCGCCGTGCATTAAAAACCTGCGGCAAATTCCTTTACGAAATCTTCAAGCTTAATCGAACCTGCAATCGGTTTGCCCTGTTTGATATAATCTTCCTGAACAATTCCAGATTTAATGCCAACCGCCATTTCTGTATATAGCTTCGCGGTATCGACCGGCAAACCTGCGTCCGTCATTCCTTTTGTCAGATCCGACTCCGAAAATTCTACCCATTGCAATCCAGGTTTGCCAATGGCCAGGCCAATCAATTCCGTCGCCTCGCCTGCTGTTCGATTGTCGGCCACCACATACCTCACATTCTTGCCGTTACTTATCCGTTGCAGCTCCTCCGCGGCAGCCAACGCAACATCGCTGGGATGAACCATCGGTATTTCTGTGCTTCCAGGATAACTACTTCCTAAAATACCAGCTTGTTGAATCAACGGCACATCCTGATAAAAGTTGATATAGAACCATCCCGGCCGCAAAAAAGTAACCGATACATCATCGAGCTCGTTAAAGATTTCTTCAACAAGATGCAGCCCGCGGATGGGACCAGTCGGCGCATCTTTATCCGCACCAACACTGCTTAACATCACTACCCGTTTAACCCCGCTTGCCTTAATTGCATTTGCATAGTTTCTTCCGGCATTAACCGTACTCTCAATCCCGTCTCCACCCAAAGTAGCCGGCACCATCGTGTAAACCGCATCCGCACCTGCAAAATACTTTTTCAAAAAATCAAGGTCCTCCACCGAACCAATTGCAGCCTTCGCTCCGAGTTTTTCAATTTCCACCTGGCGAGCACTACTGCTACTAATGACTGTCACTGTATGTCCTGCAGC
Source organism: Chitinophagaceae bacterium (assembly GCA_014379515.1). Classification (GTDB taxonomy): domain Bacteria; phylum Bacteroidota; class Bacteroidia; order Chitinophagales; family Chitinophagaceae; genus Endoryza. The sequence goes on along the minus strand of JACMLR010000324.1, from coordinate 11,399 downwards.
TACCAATGATGTCGTCAATGGCCTGCTGATATTTCCCAATGAACCGGTAATTGTTATTTTCATTTTTATGTTTTTTGATAGAACAAAATTATCTTCGTACTTACTTTTAAACAAGTACTTACCCCAAAGTATGTAGTATGGCAGCAGTTAAATCAAGCTCGACAATCCAGGAAAATAAAAAGTTAGCGCTCAATCTTTGCCCCGTGAGCTATGTCATGGAACGCATCGGTGGTTATTGGAAACCTTTCATCTTGTATTATCTCGCCAAGGAGGAGAAGCGATATAGCGAACTCAGAAGGGAAATACCTGCCGTCACGGAAAAAATGTTAATTCAACATCTCAAGGAACTCGAGGCGGATGGAATTATTGTTCGAAAGGCAAAACCTGTCGTCCCACCCCATGTCACCTATTGCCTTTCCGATTCAGGTAAAGGCCTCATCCCTGTCATTGAAGCCATGGCGCAATGGGCGATTAAAGAAAACCGCCACACCATAAAACCAAGTCAATGGTATCGCCCGATCCGTTAACGCAACGCCTGTATTTCAAAATACAAATCTCGCAAAGTCGCAAAGTCGCGAAGAACGTATCCAAGTAGATAAAATTCGTTTTTATCCTTGCAGTGTACGTTTGCTGTGCAGGGAATTAGCCAACAGTTCTATAGGCCTTTGCGGCTCCGCGTCTTTGCGCGCCTGTATTTCCGAATACACTCTCGCAAAGTCGCAAAGACGCGAAGAACGTATCCAGTTTGAGAAAATGCTGTTTGATCCTTGCAATGTACGTTTGCTGTGCAGGGAATTAGCCAACAAGTCTATAGGCCTTTGGGGCTCGGCGTCTTTGCGCGCCTGTATTAAATATTATAAGGAAAGCTGGTAACCAACTCCCGTCCTGAACCTTTTGTAGCCGACTGCTCAACGGGGCAAGGTACCTACTCAGGGGAAGTATTTTGGGCATTCCCCTTTCTTAATTTGGACGAAACTTCGCTATGAGGATCGCATTTCAACTCTGCGCCATGCCTTCATTAGGTCAAAACATCGGAATCAATACCGATAGAAGGCAGCCACATGGCAGCGCGATCCTCGTTATTAAGAGCAGTACCGAAGTCATCCTCATTCCAGGAACATCCAGCCGAACCCGGACCTCAATCTCCAATCCGGCAAAAGGTTTAATGCATTACAATTCCACTACAAGCAGTTGGTGGTTTTATAACGGTGCTGCGACCACGCAGATCGTTGTCGGCAGTAATCCCTGGAGCCTATCGGGCAATGCCGGCACAGTCAATTCCATTGGAAAAAGCACATTCGAAATAAACCATTCCTAAACTATATCACCAAAATTATTATGAAAAAGTTACTTGCACTAATCGCAACAGTCATTACATCCTTTGCTGCACTCAGTCAGAATGTTGGTATCAATACAACGAATCCCGAGGCCGCCCTTGATGTGTATGGTGATGTCATTTTCCGCACAGTCGGGCTTGACGTTGCGGATGGCACAAACTATTCCCTGGATATCGCAACTACAAGGTCTAGCTATTACCGTATCAGCGGGCCGACCGCCGATTTCTTTCTCGCGGGTATTCTTGCCGGTGTCGATGGAAAAACGATCACACTATTCAATCGAAGCGGTTTTGCAATGCAACTGAACAACGAAGATCCATTTGCAGCATTGACAGAACAAATTGTTACCGGTACCAGTGCCGATCTTCTCATTGCAAACAAAGGAATCGTTTCGCTTCAATACGACGGCATCGAAGAGAAATGGATCGTAAAAAGCAGTAGCAAAGGCGGTGGAGGCAGCGGTAGTTACTGGGATATCAACGGTAATGATCTTTTCAACAGCACAAGCGGTAATGTCGGTATCGGAACAAGCAGTCCTACCACAAAGCTCACCATGCTTACAAGTACGAATACTCCTGGCTGGACACATATCGGTGATGATGGACTCGGCAACCAGATCATCGTGGGCGAAGCAATCGGTGGTGTGTCCGCCGCGATTGGGACATCGACCAACCATGCCCTTCGGTTAACCGCAAACGGAACAGCAAAGATGTCTATATATCCCGGTGGAGAAATTGTAATCGGCGACAACACCGTTGGTCCGTACCCCACCGCCCCATTAACCGTCAAAGGAGTGAACAACAGTTTTGGGATTATGCATTTGGGCGACAACGGAAACGTATTTGGTTCTCGTATGGGTGGCACATCCGCTGGTATAGGAACCTTTAGCAATACCAATCTGCGCCTGTTCGTCAACAACACATCTGCCGTATTCATCGGATCAAATACGAATAATGTGGGCATTGGAATTGAATTTCCGACGCACCGACTGGAGGTGAATGGAACAGTGCGTACAAAAGAGGTAATTGTAGAAACGATCAATTGGCCAGACTATGTATTCTCCCGAAACTACCGGTTACCCTCGCTTGCAGAGCTTGAAAAATTCATCTTACAGAATAAGCACCTTCCAAATATTCCATCGGCAAAAGAAATCGAACAGAACGGTCTGCATCTCGGTGATACGCAAAAGAAAATGATGGAAAAAATTGAAGAGCTAAGCTTATACATTATTCAACTGAATAAAAGGATCGAGCAACTTGAAAGAAACAACAAGTAATCATTCTTTAATTCTTTGAAAATGAAACGAACAATTTTAAACCGGCTCCTGCTGGTTCTCATTATCGCACTAACGACACGATGTGTCTACAGCCAGGGCTTCAACAAAGTTTCGGGCAACAACGATAATTTTTTACAACTCGCTGAAAAAACGAATCGGTTCTATGACACGGCGAGAGGCAGCAATCGGTCGGGGTATAAACAATGGAACCGCTTCGCGTGGTTTGCAATTAACCACTTGAATGAAGATGGTACTCTTGCAAACTATGCTGAAAAAAACACCCGCGCTTTGACGACACTGAAACAAATGGAAGCGGCTTCTGTCGGCGCAGGCACCAATTCTGTGACGGGTGCCTGGATTAATATCGGGCACAGTTTCTCAATTGGTAACCAGGCACAGCAGGGCCGCGTAAACAGTGTTGCATTTGATCCACTCAATGGCGACGTTGTTTATGTTGCATCAGCGGCGGGTGGCATCTGGAAAAGTTCAAATGGCGGTTCTAATTGGGCAAACCTAACTATCGATCTTCCAATCCTCGGAATTGCAGATATCGCAGTAGCACCTGCACCAAACAATAATATCGTTTATGCTTTATCAGGCGAAGGGCTTAACGCAAATATCTACTTTCACAAAGGCATTGGCATTCTTAAATCTACCAATGGCGGCCTGGATTGGCAATCTACCGGTCCGGTAAACCGACTCGATGAACGCATCGGCGGCAATAAATTATTGATTCACCCCAGCAATGCAGACTATGTACTGGCTGCAATGTCGAATGGTGTTTGGCGAACAACAAATGGAGGTGCTGAGTGGACAAATATTTTTGGTGGCGATGTGAATGATATAGAATTCAAACCCTCTGACCCCAACACCCTCTATCTCGTCACCCGAAATTCCAACCGGCTGTTTCAAATGAATTTGACGACACTCGTTCAATCATCCGTTGCAATCGTTGCACCTGCAACCCCGCCAACCAATGCACCAAATGTAAATCGCATGGAGATCGGTGTTAGTGCGGCAAACGGGAATGCCGTGTATGTCCTTGCAGGCCCTGGCTATGTCTCGGGTGGTAATAATCTCTTTTACGGATTATACTATTCATCCAATAGCGGCACATCATTTTCACTTCGGAGTAATCGCTGCAGTGCAAATGGCGACTTGTTTAATAGCGCAAGCGAATTTGCCTGGTACGCAAACATGCTTTACGTCAGCCCTTTCAATGAAAATAACGTCATCATTGGCGGACTCAATCTTTTTTCATCATATGATGGCGGTGTAACGCTGAACCAGATTGTGGACCCAAACATCCACGCAGATCAGCATAATATAAAACGGAGTCCATCAAGTGGCGATTTGTGGTTGTGCAACGACGGCGGGGTTTACAAAAGTATCAACAGCGGGGTTTCGTGGGATAATTCAAGTGCGGGTCTTGTTATAAATGAATACTACCGGATCAGTGGAACGCAAACGTCAACGGATAATTTAATTGGCGGCTTGCAGGACAACGGACATTTTCTACGCGGACCCGGAACGAATGTTTTCTTCTCGACACTAGGTGGTGATGGGATGGATAATTTCTTTAACTCCTTTGATAATAACATCGTTTATGCGTCGTCCCAAAATGGTGGCCTCGCACGCTCGACGGATGGCGGTTTCAACTTCGTTCCAACAGCGCTACCCAACTTAAGCAATCGTAATTTTTTTCCTTGGATAACACCGATCGTACAACATCCTCCGAACGTACTGCCGCCTTTTTTCTTCAATAATCTTGATGTACTCTATGCTTACAGTCTCAATGGTGTAATGCGCAGCGTTGATGGTGGGACGAACTGGGCGAATATCGGGCCGGCAGGAATTGGCCAGGCAGCGGGAGCACTCACGCCGGCAATGGCCGCAGCAAGCAATGACCTCGGTGCAAATGTCAATCTATATATCTCCAACGGAAATAATTTTTGGGTGCATTCGACACCATTAACAGGAAACGCTGCAGGTTGGGTTAACCGGCCTTTACCAATATCAGCATTCTCAAACACAAGTGCGATAGCAGTGAATCCATCTGATCGAAATGAAGTGTGGGTTACCATATCTGGATACAATGCCGGAGAAAAAGTTTTCCGAAGTACAAATGCGGGAGCAACTTGGACGAATATGTCTCAATCCCTGCCAAATACCCCGGTGTATTCGATCGTCTTCGCAAACAATTCCAATAATCCTGGAGGTGCAGTTTATATCGGAACGGAGATCGGTGTTTTTTATCGGGATAATAACCTGGCGAATTGGGTACCGTTTTCAAATGGGTTACCGCATGTACCTGTAACAGATCTTCAAATGAACTATGTCAACGGAACGCTGAAAGCGGGTACCTATGGCCGTGGTATCTGGCAAAGTGATTTGTTCCAGTACTGCACACCGACCCTGAATATAAATTATGTCATTTACCAGGGTCAATACAATTTTGAAGCGTCAAACACAATTACTGCGAATCAACTGATTTTTGGGGGAATCGGTACCAGGGTTACCATGAAAGCAGGTACCCGGGTTCGATTATTACCCGGCTTCAAAGCATCGGGTGGATCATATACAAGAATTGGAATCGGCAACTGCGGTACCGGGCCACTGGCACCTATCAATGATTCGCTGTCCATAAAAACAGATTCAACAACTAACGGACATCCGATACCGATCGAGCAATAAACATAATTGTCAGCAAGCAAGGGGAGAAAGCGATTGATAAAGTTTTTAAAATTTCCTTCCGGGTTTTTCGGAGAGCTACCGCAAGCGTGTTTGGCGGGAATTGAACAATCGCTAACAATCTACCTGCAACCCAAACCAGCTTGTGCCTTCAGTCAAACAACTTAATGATAGGCACAAGCCGGTTTTGCTTATATCAGGAAAATTGAACATTCACGAACGAAATCGCCAAACACGCTTGCGCCAGCGCTCCGTAACCTAATTTCGGTTATGAAGCAACATGTATTATTGTTTTCAACTGTATTTTTTTGTATTGCCCTTTCCTGCAATAACAAAGAGCCTTTTAAGCTGCCTTACGATAATTTAGGGAGTTATGTTATCGGTAGTGAAACTTGCAATGCCGACGATTCGCAAAATTATTGGCTGTTAGACTTCACGGTATATCCAAACTCACCGCATATAGGAGACACGCTTATTCTAAATAGCATTACCTATTCGAATGTTTTAAAAGTAAAAGGGCTGGATGCCCGATTAAAACAAGTTGGAATGAGGGTGTCAATTGATTACAAGATTATTACCCCTGACAAAGTATTCACTACAGGTTGTACTGTGAACACACCAATCACCTATCACCTTAAGGAAATGACAATAATTAACCAATTTGAAATGAGATAATCAAGCGGGAGAGTTGGTGCAAGCGTGTTTGGCGGGAATTGAACAATCTCTAACGTACTACCTGTAAGCCAAACCAGCTTGGGCCAGCGCTCCTGGCCATCGCGCCGAAGCGGGCTTCGGTGATTCTGGAATTAAAAAGTGGAATCATTCTCGGCTTTTATTGCGACCGCAGATAGAGCAACACTACTTAACACAACATTTAAAAAGCAGTTGAAATCCAACGAAACAGAGACTAAATGTTTTTCATTGTTATTTTCTTGCCCTGAAGACATTTCCACTACAGCAGGATCGTCCGGCATTTAATTAGTTCATTCTTTCTACTAATAGGTCAGGTAGTTTTTATAGCACGCTTTTGGAAGCCTCCAGTAAAATTCAGAAGATTTTGTAGCTTACAGCATAACCAAATCTACAATCGGGTTATGTGTACAACGGTTGTAATAACAAATCTCAACCGTTACTAATTCCCTTTGCTTATGAGGAGCCAATTATATTGTAGGCGAATCTTTTTTCTACTGGCAATCCTCTGCCTTTACCATTCTACATTTTCACAAAAAACGATCGCTGCACTGCGGATTGATCTAAACCGCGGGTTGACCCCCTCCATGAAAGCCGATCTTGCATTTGAGCTTTCAAGGAAATTTGCGGATTTGTTGAAAATAGACTCAGCCCTGCATTATGCAGAGAAAGTAAAAGCTTTCAGCGAGCAAGGCAAGTACACCATTGGATTAGGCAAATATCATGTGGCGCTTGCAATTGCTTTGTATTACCGGGGAAAAATTGATCAATCGAAAAAAAGCGCATTGGAAGCCATCGGGATTCTCACCCCGCAACAAAATAATTCGATATTAGGGATAGCGTTCTGGCAACTGGCTGTCTGCGAGGAAGCAGAGAAACAAATCAATTCCTCCCGCAAAAATTACCAGGCGTCAATTAATCTCTTGCAACCCACTCATGATACAATTAATTTGTACAGATCCTATTTCTGGATGGGCCGGAGTTTCAACAACAGCTCCGAATATGATAGCGCCGCTAGTTATTATCTGAAAGCCCTGGAACTTGCTGAATCACTTAGAGATTCCCTGAGAACATATACGTCTTGTTACGAACTGGGAAAGTCATTTATGAGAATGCGTGAGTATAGCAAAGCACTCCAATACCTTGGGCACGGATTGCAGAAGCGTAGTTCCAATGCCGACAAAGTAATAACCTCCCTATACCTCAATGAATATGCAACCTGCTTGAGCCTGCTCCACGATTTCCGAAAAGCCGATTCTGTTATCAAAGAGTTTGACGTGTTAACCAGGAATTTCACGCATAAATGGGGAAAGATCACGAGCGCAAAGTTAAAGGGCATTCAATACAACGAAATGCAGAATTACACCGAGGCGCTGAAATACCTTGGAAGTGCTTACCGCGAAACGGATCCCCAGGTAATCAGCAACAATGAAATAAGCTTTATAGCTTTCAACCTCGGTTGCACTGAATACAAGCTCAAGCAGTTCGACAGCGCCATCATTCATTTAAAAAAAGCCGGCGAATTGTCCCGCTCCGTAAAAGACTATATCGGTGCCCTGGACGCTGACTTATTCGTATCCCAGGCTTATGAAAATCTCGGTCAGCCAGATTCTTCCCTCCACTATTACAAGCGCCACACCGCCCTGGCAAAATCGGCTTTTTCACTGGAAAAGCAAAAGGTAATTGCAGAGTTGACTACCAAATACGAATCAGAAAAGAAAGACCACGCGATCGAACTACTGCAGAAGGAAAGTGAAGCAACTTCTTATAGCCTCCTTCTGCAAAAGCAGGAAGTAGTGAAGCAGCAATTGGAAAACGAAAAGAAAACGCAGGCACTCGCTATCGCGTCCCAACAAAATGAAATCAACAAACTGGATGCACTGCAGCAGGCGTTTACGCTGGAAAAGCAACGAAGGGAAAATGAAAAGAACCAGGCACGAGTCACCCTCCTCGAAAAAGAAAGTGCTTACCAGAAGTTGCTCGCCGCCAAACAAAACCAGCAGAAGAAGATGTTGTATGCAGGTATTGCAATCCTGCTGCTTGCCGGGGCATTTATTGTTCAACGTTATATACGTCGCAATAAAATCCAGAACCAGCAGGACATGCTAAAAGAACGACTACGTATAAGCCGCGAACTTCATGATGAACTCGGCGCCACACTAAGCGGGGTAGCTTTATTCAGCGAAATTGCAAAGCAGAAAATGGCACAACATAATGCGGAAGAAGTACAGCATTATCTCGGGCATATCTCGGCCGGTTCATTGGAAATGGTGGAGAAGATGGGGGATATCGTGTGGACCATCAATCCCGACAATGAAACCCTCGAACACATGTTGGACAGACTTAAATATTACGCAATTAATTTATGCAGCGGGAAAAATATTACGCTTCATTTCGATATTGATGAAGCAAGCAGCCATTTGTTTCCCACAGTCCAGGACCGCAGAAACATCTACCTTTTAAGTAAAGAAGGAATTAATAACGCAGTAAAATATGCAGGTGCATCTACTATTTTTTATTCCATAAAAAAATCGGGCAGCAGTATTATTCTTGAAATACGGGATGATGGAAAGGGATTCAATCAAAGGTCTGTAACTAAAGGCAATGGCCTGGATAATATGCATGCCAGAGCAGCAGCATTAAATACCAGGCTTAACATACAGACCAACTCCGGGGGCACGTGTATTCAACTATGTTTTAGCTTTCACCCAATCGGGGGACAAAGACGCTGACCCAGTCGATTAATTTCATTAAAATTAACAACTGTGATACGTGTAGCAATATTCGAAGACAATAAACTGATGCGAAATGCTTATGAGGCTATTTGCAACGGCACACCGGGACTAATGTGTTGCGGAGCCTTTGCAGATACGGATGATGTCAGTTTTAAAATAAAAAAGACGCAACCGGACGTCGTGTTAATGGACATTGAAATGCCGGGTAAAGACGGCGTATCCACAACACCCTACATCATAAAACATTTTCCAGAAGTTAAAATCCTTATCCAAACTGTTTTTGATAATGATGATAAAATCTTTGCAGCTATCTGTGCCGGAGCCTCCGGCTACATCTTGAAATCTACTACACCTGCACGAATGGTTGAAGCCATTGAACAGGTTCATGACGGCGGATCACCAATGACGCCCTATATCGCCAGCCGGGTATTGAAACTGTTTCAGCAATTTGCGCCTCCGTTTAAAGACGCGGAAGAAAACTATGCACTAAGCGTGCGGGAAAAGGAAATTCTCGCGCTTATGACAGGTGGCCATGGTCTTCCCGCTATTGCTGAAAAAATCTTTGTCAGCTATGAAACAGTCCGTACACATGTAAAACGAATCTATAAAAAACTGCACGTTGCTTCTGCTTCTGCAGCAGTGGTAAAAGCCATTCGCGAAAAGTTGGTTTGATCTCCGTCTGCATTATTAAAAAAAATCGCCCGATTGGGGTATTGTACTCTCACCCCGCTTCTTTCAACTTTAATGATCGTTAGGATTCTTCCACGGGTCAATTTTCTGGCCTGTTAACTTCTTTAATTTCAAGCAACCTTTATGAAAAGACATTTAAACGCTGTATTAGGAAAACTAGTGGCAACAATGTTCGTTTGTGCGAGCACGATATATCCTGTTTTTTCACAAAATGTAGGCATCGGAACCGTTAGCCCTGCGGAAAAATTGCATGTGGCGGGCAATATAAAAGCGGATACCGTAAAACCATCTGCAATAAAATTCGCAGCTAACGCAGGAAATGGCAAAATACTTACAAGCGATGCGACAGGAAATGCAAGCTGGCAAACCAGTACATCAACTGGTGGAAATGTCGGATATGGTGTTTGGGGCGATTGTGCCACCAATGGAAATATCAGCGACTACCAGCCAGTGGCCGATGCCACCGGTGCGGTGAGCGACTTGTTTGGTATGAGTGTTTCCATCGACAACAATTTTGCAATTGTAGGTGCTCCCTTGGCTAAGGTAGGAGAGAATTTTTTTGAGGCGGGTTCTGCCAGTATTTACCAATACAATGGCAACAGCTGGGTGTTTATGCAGAAAATAACAGATCCTGCAGGTCAAAATGGCGACCATTTTGGGATTAGCGTTTCCATCAGCGGTAACTATGCTATAATTGGTGCATACCAGGACAATGTAGGCGCGATAAATGCGGACCACGGTTCCGCATGTGTTTTCCAGTATAATGGAAGTAGTTGGGTTTTCATGCAAAAGATAGTAGATCCCGGTGGTGCAGCGAATGACCAGTTTGGACGTAGCGTAGCTATTTCCGGTAACCATTGCGTAATTGGTGCTCATCTGGATGATTTTGGTGCGATGATCGATAAGGGTTCAGCGAGTTTCTTTCGATACAATGGGACCAATTGGATATTGACACAAAAATCAGCCGACCCTGCCGGGGGAGGCGGGGATAAGTTTGGCACAAGCGTATCTATGAGCGGCAACAACGTCGTAATTGGTGCTTTTGAAGATGGTATAGGTTCCGCAGCGTATCAGGGCTCAGTCACTGTTTATCATTACAATGGCACAACTGGTTGGGATTTGGTGCAAACAATCACAGACGCAAATGGTGCCGGTGGCGATAATTTTGGAGTCAGCGTATCAATAGCAGGTAATTATTTTGTGGTAGGTTCCTATAATGACGATGTAGGGGCAAATACAAATCAGGGCTCGGCTTTCATTTATAGATTTGATGGAGCTACCTGGGTACTAATGCAACAACTTACAGATCCCATTGGTGTTGCGGGCGATCTTTTCGGGTATAGCGTATCTATTTCCGGTAACTACGTATTGATAGGCGCTGTTAACCATGATACAGGTGTGATCACCGACCCGGGTGCCGCTATTCTCTATCAACGTTTAGGGATAGGATGGCAAAAAATGCAACTCATATCGGACCCCGCTGGTAACGTCAATAACTTTTTCGGTTTGTCCGCAGGTATTAGTGAGCTTTCAAAGCAGTTTATAATTGGAGCAACAGGATTTAACAACGGAACTGGAAAAGCAGTATTTGGGAAAATTAATTGAGTGGAAAGTTTATAACAGAATTTCTCACTCCAGCATAGGAAGGCATAAGCCGGTTTGACTTACATCAGGAAAATTGAACATTCATGAATTAATCGCCAAACACACTTGCACCAGCTTTCCGATTTTATAAATCTCAGTTTGCATAGTGTCCCGAAACCAACCAAAAAAAAGCTGCCTCTCAGCAGCTTTTAAAACATCAATATGTTATTTTAGTTTCCGGATTTCTTTGGCATATTCTTTCCCATTTCTTCGTAATAAGTTTTTACCGCTTTTATTTGCTGCAGTGTGAGAACCTCACTGTATTTTTTTTCTTTCGCCGCTTTTAATTCAGCAAGCTTGCTCGTTCTGTCCGCTTCATTAAGACCATTTAATTCA
>JACMLR010000031.1 GCA_014379515.1 Chitinophagaceae bacterium | reverse complement strand
GCTTCATCGATTTGATCATGAAGTACGTTTTTTCTGGGCCGTACATGTTACGCACCATTCCTCCTCGCTATTAAATTTCACAGTCGGTTTCCGTTCTTCTGTTTTTCAGCCACTGTATCGTTTCTTTTATTTTTTACCCCTCGCATGGCTTGGCTTTCAACCACTCGATATTATTTTTGCTTTCGCGCTGACGCAGATCTGGGGAATCTTCGTTCACACGGAGATAATCGGTAAAATGGGTTGGTTGGAATATATCCTCGTAACACCTTCTCATCACCGCGTTCACCATGCATCAAATGCAAAATACCTTGATCGAAATATGGGAATGTTCCTGATCGTTTGGGACAAATTGTTTGGCACTTTTCAACCCGAGCTTTCAGCTAAAGAATATGAACCAATTCGCTACGGATTGACCACTCCTCTTGAAAAAGAAACACCTGGAACAATTGTTTTTCATGAATGGAACAGCATTGGAAAAGACATTCAACGGGCTGATCTATCATGGAGAGAGAAATGGTGGTATCTATTCGGTCCCCCGGGATGGAGTCACGACGGAAGCAGGCTTACCAGTGAGCAAATGCGTGCACAGGAAACAGGTAATCAATCATCGAATCATGCGACCAAAGAATTGGTAGAAATTCCAACTCTGGTAAATATAGATGGCCATAAGAGTCATAGAAAATAACGACCATACCAGGATAGATAATATCGATACGCCAATAATTTCAAATTTACCTGCCGCGCTCCTTACCTGAAATAAACCATTGTAGGCCCAGCTGAAATATGCTACCTGGAAAATGAGACCGAATAATGTCAACAGCGGCACATAACCACTTCCCTGCATAAGTTTTTGCAAAGGAAAGATTAGCAATGTAAAAACAATATTTGCAAATGCGGTGAACATCAGATTCGCTGTGAGATGCTCTGCATAATTGAAGTTCTTGCGTCGAAAGAAAATCCAAAAAACAAATGCCATCAGGGGAATAGCAATCATACTAACAACATTGCCGTTATTCTTCATAAAATTTGAAACGCGATTCCCTCTTTCAAACATTGCGATTGCACCTTCCCGTTGTTGGATATTAGGTATTGCCAAAATCTCTTTCGGAACAACAGCATCCGTTCTTTCGGTCCTGAACATTTTATTTGAGATAACAAAAATCCCCATCATGATCAGGAAAAAGGTAAATGGATTGAAATAACTTTTCCGTTTGCCAGTTAGATAATTCCTTGCGACCACACCCGGCTTTGTTGCAAGGTCGGCGAGCAAGTGAAAAATACCTTTATCCGCATGGGTAAATGCATGAAAAAACTCATGGAAAAAATGCCGGATTGTAAGACGATGCGTATCGGCCCTTTGCCCACAGTGGCTGCAAAACTGTTGATTGAACTCCAGCCCCGTGCCGCAGTTCAGGCAATTGGTTGAATGCATGTTTGTTGGTTACAAGGTCAAAGTAGGAAAAAAAATGCGGACAACTAGTTACCTCTTATTTCTTTTCGTTGTATGAAGTTGTCAATCTCCGTTATTTGGAAAACATGTACCACATCGAAATCAAAGCGACGATCGACGCAAATACAAAAAAATCAAGCAGGCCAACAAGAAACACTTTTATAAAAGGCACGTTGCGATCAACGGACAAAAATCCGCGCATC
>JACMLR010000323.1 GCA_014379515.1 Chitinophagaceae bacterium | reverse complement strand
TTGTCGGTTGTCGGTTCGTCGGTTTCCGGTCTGGTAACATCTCTCTCCAAAGATTTCCTGAAGTTGGTTTTCCTGGCAATGTTGATCGCGATGCCGGTTGCATGGATCGCCGCAAACAAGTGGCTTGCTTCTTATCCCTATAGAATTGATTTAAATATTTGGGTGTTTGTTTTTGCGGGCGCAGTTGTATTGATGCTGGCATTATTTACAACGAGTTTCCAGGCAATTAAATCGGCACTTGCAAACCCCATCAAAAGTTTAAGATCCGAATAATCAAACTACCGGTTAAACACTAACAGACATGGCGACAAACGTTTTTGACCGGATCGTATAAAAAATTGTTCTCCATGATCTATAACTATTTGAAAATTGCGTTTCGGAACCTGATGAAGTACAAATTCATCTCGTTCATTAATTTGTTTGGGCTTACTGTTGGCCTGACCTGTTGTTTATTAATAACAACTTACATCATTCACGAAACCAGTTACGACCGGCAGAACAAGAAAGCTGATAATATCTATCGGGTCACAAGGCAGTTCAACGCAGCAGATGGCAAAGTTTGGCTTCACCTGGGAACAATCTCACCACCTTTTGGCCCCCTCCTTTCGAATGAATACCCGGAAATTCAACAGTTGACGCGCTTATTACCTTTCGGAAACACCCCTATTCGCCTCGGTGATAAAATGTTTAATGAAGAATTGGTTTTCGTTGCAGACGATAATTTGTTTAATGTATTTGATGTAGATGTGGTTCGCGGAAATCCGAAAAGCGCCCTTTCGAATCCATTCTCAATAATGTTAAGCGAGGAAACTGCTCGTAAATATTTTGGCACTGCAGACCCGCTCGATAAGTCACTTCGATTATTCAATCAGTATGAACTCAAAGTAACCGGGGTTTACAAAGCATTTCCATCGAATGCACATATGCACCCGGAGCTACTGATCTCCTTTCCAACATTGAAGGACAGTGCGATTTATGGTGAAGAAGGCTTGCGAACGAACTGGGGGAATAATTCATTCTTCACTTACATTCTACTTCCTGATAAATATGACGCGGCAAAACTGGAAGCACGTTTTCCCGCATTCCTGGATAAGCATTTCCCAAGAGGGCCCAATTCTACTTCAAAGCCATCGCAGGGTACCGCGTTATTCCTCCAAAAGCTAACTGACATACATCTGCGATCGCACCTTGATTACGAAGCAGAAGAGAACGGTGATATTAAAAGAGTGTACGTGTTTTCGGCAATTGCACTGTTCATCCTCCTGATCGCGTGTATTAACTACATGAATTTGTCGACAGCAAGGTCTGCTTTGCGTGCACGCGAAATCGGAATTCGCAAAGTTGCAGGTGCCACACGCAAAGAAATCATACTTCAATTTCTCGCAGAATCCATCTTTATTTCATTATTGTCGACAGGAATAGCTCTACTGTTATGCTGGTTATTATTACCTGTGCTGAATAAGTTGTCGGGTCTTGAAATGACGATGGACTTATTGAACAGCTGGAAGTTTATTGCAATGATTTGCTTCGTTCCATTTGTTGTTGGAATTTTTTCTGGAATATATCCCGCGCTCTTCATGTCTTCGTTCCGCCCCGTGAAAGTGCTGAAAGGATTATTTAAATCTAACAAATCTGCATTCTCGTTCCGCCAGGTGCTTGTGGTCACACAATTTTCAATTTCAATTATCCTCATCATTTGTACAGCGATCGTTTTTCAGCAGTTAAAGTACATTCAATCCAAATCACTTGGTTTTGATCGTGAGCATATTGTCACTGTTCCGTATGATGGAAGCATAACGCCGCAGTATGAAGCTTTCAGAACGCAGTTGCTGAGTAATGCGCTCATCGCGGATGTGGGCCGATCTTCACGAATACCAACTGGAAGATTGCTGGATGCATTAGATGCGAAAATTCCGGTGGGTGATTCTGCCGAACCGGTGAAGGCGGATATCAAAATGCTATCAGCAGATCACAATTTCATTACGACCTATAATATCAGGATGAAGGCCGGGCGAAATTTCTCCCGCGAGTTTGGGGATGATAGCAGTCGGTTTATTTTAAACGAAGCCGCGGTCAGTGCAATTGGTTGGAAAACCCCACAGGAAGCGGTCGGGAAATTATTTTACTACGGCGGAATTAAAGGAACTGTTATCGGTGTTATGAACGATATGCATTTTGAATCACTGCATGAAACGATTACTCCGCTCGTGGCACTAATGCCAACTCCACAGGGTGGCGGCTACAACCAATTGTCGATAAAAGTTGCGGGTAAAAATATCGCTGGTGCGATGGCACATGTTGAGCAGACCTGGAAAAAATTCCTTCCTCAGTCGCCGTTCGACTATACGTTTCTCGACGAAAATTTTGATAACCTGTATCGGGCAGAAACTGTCCAGGGGAATTTATTTACTATTTTTTCCTGTATCGCCATTTTCATTGCCTGTCTTGGACTGTTCGGTTTGTCGGCATTCACGATAACACAACGTATCAAAGAGATCGGCATTCGAAAAGTGTTGGGTGCAGATACTTCAACCATCGTGAGTTTATTATCAAAAGATTTCATGAAACTGGTTTTGATATCAGCAGTAGTTGCATTTCCAATTGCGTGGGCTGCGATGTATTACTGGTTACAGGACTTTGCATATCGCCGCGGAATAGCGTGGTGGGTGTTTATAGTTGCCGCCGTAATTGCAGCACTTGTGGCATTGATTACAATAAGTTTCCAGGCAATAAAAGCCGCGTTATCTAATCCTGTGAAATCCCTTCGAACGGAATAAGAAATATT